>JANLSL010000483.1:0-11278 GCA_031362385.1 Alphaproteobacteria bacterium
CTAAAATTGTTGAGTGAACGTTGGCCACTTGCGTGGTGTTGATCGCCACACCTGAATCGCACGTGCTGAGATTGGTCAGTGTGCCGTCGGCTGGCCGATACAGCACATGCTGTATATACCCTGTCATCTGTGATTGAACTGCAGCCGAATAATACTGCGGCGTGGCTGTTCCAGCCGGAAGCGCGGTTTCAATCGTTGTGATCGGCACCTGCAAGGCCGCGCCTGCCGGAATGCTTGGGCTATTCCACGTCCCTAAGGTTTGCCCCGTGGTCGAGTTTGCTAACACCACACTCACAGTGTCTGCAACGCTGCCGATGTTTGCAAAGCGCATGAATGATTGCGCTGCTGGCTGCGTGGAGGCGTAGACTGCACCAAGACGAAGGGCCGGAACGAATGTGGCAGAAACGCTGCGGCTGGTTGTCATGCTGACGCTACACGCACCAGTTCCGGTGCACGCACCGCTCCAACCAGAAAAATATGTTCCAGCGGGCGTGACCGGTGTGAGCGTTACCGCGCCACCTCCCGTGATGGAGGCCGAACACACGCCACCACCACCACAATTTATGCCACCTGAAGAAGTCGTCACACTTCCCGCCCCCGAGACGAACACCGCCAGCATGGGTGTCGTCGGCAGGGTTAATGCAGTTCGGAAACGCGCAATAACTGGGGCAATCTCGCGAATACGCCGCGAGTTATTCGAAGCTTCGGGCAGGCTATCGGCGATACCAATCGGCCTGCCAGTATATGTGACGCTTGGGTTGCTATAATATTGAATGCGGGGGCAAGTAATGCTCAAGCTATCGCATTGGTCGTCATAAGCCATGACATCGCGGAATTTCGCAGTCGTATCGACGTAGCCATAGTTATAGCCAGTGGGCCCGGCAACAGCGCTTGAACCGATTTGGAAACGATCATGATTTGCGCCAAGGTTATGCCCAGTCTCGTGGGTGAACGTCGTGGGCAGACAGCCTGCAGCGCTTGTGAGGCTCACGCCGTACTTTACTACAGAACTCAGCGAGTTTTGGAATTGGTCGACATCGTCATTGAGCCAGGCAATACCGCAGTTGGTGGTACTGGCGTATCCACTAATGACAGCGACCAGATCTGCTTGCACAACTGAACGCATTTGATGAATGCGCGCAAAGTCGCCAACCTGATTTGTAGCGTCATTCAGAATTTGGCTGGGGGTCGAGCTGCCTTCAGTATAACTCACCTTCTCTAAGCCGACTAAAACAGCTTGAGTATTGGTCTGGGAATTGCTGAGTGTGGTGTTGAGGTCTGCCATCGCCAGCGAAACAGCCGAGGGCATGTTAGAAATTAGTGCGGCGGCGCTGGGTGTGTAAACAACCAAAACACGCAGGAGATTGTCGTTAATTGCGTTTGAACGTTCAAAATCGTGTGACGGTGCCGCGCTATCTGGGGCAGGGCGGGGCGGACGCACGGCATCGTTTTCCTGGCGGGTGGCGGGGTCGTACAATTCGCTGCTGGAACGCGCGTTCATTTCGCGGACGCGATGCACCCCATCGCCCATGGGAAATATCGATACGTCATGCCCATTGGCGACAATGCTTGCCGTGACTTCGCCATTACCCAAAATAATTGTCGCCGAGCCCAATGGGTCACCGACGATGCCCCCGGTATAAACCGTCAGGCCTAACTCATTGCGTGTCATGGCCAGTTTAACGATCGCCACGTCAAGATCATCGAACAAATTCAAAACAAATTGCTGCGGCGCACCGACCAACGCGCCATCGGCCCCAATTTGCAAGGGCGCTGCTGCCAGCATTCTTTGAATGTAATCCTGGTTGATCGCGACACTGCGTGCGCGTTTCACGCGCGCTTCGCTTGATTGCACGCGCTCGGCGGCGCTGGGGGCTTGTTCAGCAAAGGGTCGTCCGGGTGTCACCGGTAATGTTTTGATGGCCTGTTGAAGCTGGCTGCGTTGCAATTCCAATGCAGCAAGCGGGCGTGTGTTGTCAGTTTGAGCCGATGAATGCAGGGTGAGGGCAACAACAGCTGCCATCACTAACGCTGGCAAACGCCAAGGAACAAAAGTCATTACGCACCTAAAATCATGCCACTAAGGGCATTCTGCCCCCAACTATAAAGGCCAGCGACGTTAAGTAAACGCTGCGCCGGGCTGAACAGTTGCTCGAGTTAAGCCATTGAAATATATGATCTTTAGTTGCGAAAATATGACAAGAATCAGAACGGCTTCACGACCCCCAAGAAGGCCATCAACGCCACTAAGAACCAAATTAAAAGCACGGCCCTGAGGGCGACTTTGCGGTTGTCTTTCAGCATCTGCTCGCCGATTGCAACCTTCTCGCCACCCTTGCGGATCATGTCAAAGGCTAAGGCCCAGCGCCCGCCAATCAGGCGCAGCCAAATCCCGTTCATGATGATCCCGCCAAACAGCACCATTTTTACCGCCAGCCATTTCGACGCAATGGGTTCGCCGTTGATCAGGCTCAAGCCGCCAATACCGAGCATACCGGCCAGAACCACATAACGAATGGAGAAGTCGATGCTTTGCAGTGTCTTGCCCACGGGCACGTTCTTCTTGTGATGGACTTCCCATACCAGCCACACCCAAAACAGGCCAAATACCCATAACCCCGCCAGCCAGGCACCGGTAATGGGTGAACCCCAGGCGGTGGACAGCGTAAAACCAACCGGGATCATCAGCACCAGGGCCGTGCGCGGCGCCATATCGATCAGCACACCAATCTCGCGCGTTCGCAGACGCTCATCTAAGGGAATGTCCTCACGCGTTAGCCGCTTGCCATGCAGGAACACACCAAGGTCAGCGCCGAGCCAATATGCAAACAACACGACATGCACAAAGGCGACCACACGCAACAGGTCGATTTCCATTAAGCCTCACTCCCCCGAATAGTGGTGGTCTTACTCTGCCGTATGGTGCGCGGGTGGGGCTGCGCCAATTTGCAGGAGGTCGAGAGCCGAACATCTATGAATATATAAATAATTACAATAGCTTAGTCATATTTATGGGCGCGGGGCGGAACTTGTTTAACCAATCCTTAGCTTGGCGATCTTAGATTAGGGGCGTGGGACTCTGATTCAGGCCGGATCAGAGCATGACATATAATATAAGCCTTCAGCAGTCCGAGGCCGGGGAATATGGCGTTGCGTTTATCGAATGCGTCGGCGATGGCAGTCATGCGTGTGGCAACATTTGCCATGACTACACTTGCGCTATCCTCGTGCAACAGCGTTTCAGAACGTTTTGCCAATGTTGAATTCTTTCCAGCGATGCGCACGAGCGCTGAGAAAGCCCCCACGCTAATTGCCAGAGCGCCGGTTGAGCCACTCAGCGCTAAGGTCTCGGCTGATCTTGACCCCCTGAACGCGCCGCCACCGCCCAAGGTAGCGCCATCTGCTGCTGTGTCACCAAACGTCGACCCGATGACTGTCGCACCTTCGAATGCTGGCAGCGGAAACCTCAGCGGCTCACAACTCGTCCCCTTAGGCGCACTCACTGCGTCAGACACCAAGCCTGCTGCTAAGCGCACTGGCCCAGCACCACTGATTCCCAACGCACCCCAACCAGCTCAGACCTTAGCTGCGCCAGTTGTGGTTCAACCGGCCCCAGCACCAGTGCCTGTCGTCGTAGCGCCCAAACCCCAACCTGCGCCCATGCAGAAAACTGATGTTCAGCAAACTGTTGTTGCGCAATCAATGGCGCAACCAGAAACTCTGGCTGCACCGGCCGCACCGCGCGCGACGCTTTCTGATCTTTTCAACCGCGTTTCACCATCGACAGATTCATCTGCTGCCGCCCCCGGTACTGGAATTTTACTGCCATCTGCGAAAAGCGTAGATGCGCTGCCCGATGCGCGCGAGTTTGTGCCAGCCGCGATTACGCCTGCACAACCGCTGATGAACTCAGGCATGGCCTCACCCAAATTGACGGTGGGCGAAAGCAACGTCATGCGCCGCTTCCAAGTGTTGGCGCGGCTGCTGGATGAAGGCCTCATCACCCAAGAAGAACATGACCGCCGCCGGGTGGCTAACGTTGGCGCACTGCTGCCGTACTCGAAAGAGCCACCAGGGATAGGGCTTGATCGCTCGGTGCCATCGCCAGGGGCGATCTCAGCGCGCTTGCAAACATTGGGGCGTGCGCTGGAAATGCGCGCCATTACGTCGCGCCAACATGAACTCGAGCGCGGAACAATTTTAAATTCATTGCTGCCCGAGAAGCCCGACCCGCGCGCACCTAAAATGCCGCCGCCATCTGATATGTTTGCCTTGGCTGATGCAGCCGGGCGCTTGGGCTACTTGCGCGAAGAAAATTTGATAACGGAAGCTGAGTTTGCCGCTGAAAAATCGGCCATGGACCGTGTGATGCGGGGCAGCGACCCGATTGAGCGCAAGCCAATGGCCACCGCCTCAAAGGCGAGTGGTGCCGGTGCTGCGGCTGCTTTACCCGGAGCTGGCGCATCAACAACAAGTGCTGCTGCTGTTCCCAACGAACAGGAAAAATTTAGCGGCCCTGTGCTGCATTTGGCTTCGTTTCGCAGTGCCGAAGGTGCGCGCAGTGCTTATGAGCAGGCCAAGGCTAAAAATCCGCAGCTTTTTGCAAATTTAAGATATGAGCCACGGCGTACCAACATCACGGGCCAGGGCACGTTCTACCGTTTACTGGTCGGCCCGTTTGTGACCTTGGCCGATGCTGAGGCGACCTGCGTTGAGATGAAAAAGGTCGACCAGTTCTGCCGCCCAACATCGGATGGGTCGTGATGCGCGTTGTTGCATTCGTACCCGCGAAGGGCGAGTCCAGCCGCATCGCAAATAAAAACACCGTCATCCTGGACGGTGAAATTCTTTTCAAGCGCAAACTGATTCAGCTGCTGGAGTGCAAGGAGATCGATGAGGTTTACCTTGATACCGAAAGCGAACGCATTATTGAGTTAGCGTCTGATCTGCCGGTTAAAGTGATGCGCCGTGACCCCACCTTGGCCTCGAACAAAACCGATGGCCACGAGTTGTTCGCTAACGAAGCGGCCCACGTCAAGGCAGACATTTATATCCAATGCCTGTGCACGAGCCCGTTTTTAACCGCTGACACGCTGAGCCGCGCGCTGAAGGCACTCAAAGCCAAACCAAACGCCGACTCACTGGTGGCGGTGCAAAAGCGCAAGCAATACACGTGGGCCAAAGGCAAGCCGGTGTATGGTGTGGGGCGCATTCCCAACTCGGTTGATTTGCCCGAAACAATTATTGAATCGATGGGTCTGTACATGGTCCGGCGCAAGCCCAACCAAAAAGCGCCCACACGCCGGTTTGGCGAAAAACCTATTCTGTTCGAAATCAGCGACGAAGAAGCGGTTGATGTGAACTGGCCGGAAGATTTGGCATTGGCCGAGCGTATTTGTGCGGGCTACCGCGCGGTACACAATGCAGCGCTTGATGCCATACGCCCGCATTTGTGCTCATCACTGCTGGCCGACATCTGCAAAGAGCGCGGCATCAAGGCGCTACTGCCGCCGGGCTTTACGCGCGTATCGGGCCGCAGTGTGCTCGGTGTTGCCAAAACGCTAGAACTGCGCCGCCTGAAAAAAGGCGATGACTGGCAGGGTATTTACACTGCGCTGGGCACCTATAACTTCATCCGCCCCGGCGATGTAATCATGGTGCAAAACCATGTCAAAGATAAAGCCTACTTCGGCGACCTCAATGCCAACATCGCGGTACGATCAGGGGCGGTGGGGGCGGTGGTTGATAGCCCCACACGCGATTCCGCCGAGCTGAATGGCTTGGAGTTCTCGGTCTTCGCGCGCGGCATTAACTGCGATGATATCAAGTACGAAGGCACCGTACATGCCATGAACAAGCCGATTAAAGTCGGCGATGTGACAATCAACAATGGCGACACGGTCTATGCTGATGATGATGGCGTACTGGCGATCCCCAAAGCGCTGTGGCCCGCTATTCGCGACGAAGCCTTAGCCACACTGAAAAAAGAGTTCGACATTCGCTACGCCATTATGCGCGGCGAAGACGTGGCCAAAGTGCTGGGCAAACACGGCGTGTTTTAAGGGTCTCGTTATACCTGGCTCTAGCCACTAGCTCTGGGTGGTTATTTTTATGACACCACATCAAATAATTGTTCGAGATTGATGAAATTCGGCTTTAGGGACGTGCCTTTTTTGCATCACAAGAGAAAATATCCCCACTAAATATAGAGTTAAGGCTGTCTTTTGCTGCCAAACGTGCTCATTTAAGAATCCCTCCCTTCGTTGGGGGGTATGAAGCTGTGTTGCATGTCATTTTCTGACGCAGCGGTTTTATGAGCGATTTAAGGGGAACTAGGTCATGCGGAATCACTCTTTGCGTATTTTGACGGCAGCGTTAGCCATGACGACGACTTTAGCCAGCCTTGCCACGGAAGCGTTTGGCCAGATCGAAGAAATCATCGTTACGACGCGCAAACGTGAAGAAAATTTGCAAGACGTACCGATTGTGATTACTGCGTTCAGCGCGGCGTCCATTGAACGCAAGGGCATAGCTAGCCTTGAGGATGTTGCCAAATACACCAACGGCCTGATCCTTGATGAAGGCTTTTCCAAGCAGGATACCCGCATCACCATCCGTGGCCTGTCGCCCACGCGCGGTCGGCAGAACGTGGCAGTCTTGCAAGACGATGTTGATATTTCTTCTCTCGCGATTAGCACGGCTGGCGGCTCTTTCACTATTAATCCGCGCTTGATCGATATTGAACGCATCGAAATCGTCAAAGGCCCGCACTCGGCCCTGTATGGACGCTCAGCCTTCAATGGTGCAATCAATTACATTACCAAAAAGCCGGGCAATGAATTCGTCGGTAATGCGCAAGCTGAAGTCGGCACACACAAAAAAGCCGAAGCGCGCGGAAGCATCAGTGGCCCATTGTTGAAAGATAAACTTTCGGTCGGGTTCAATGCGGGTATTTGGACTTTCGGTGGTTTTTATGACAGCGCCGTTTCTGGCGGCGACCTTGGCGGCAACAACGGCAAGGGCTTGGCTGGCTCCTTTGTACTGACGCCCACAGATATGTTTAAGGTGACCGGTCGCGTGGAATGGTCGGACGATCACTTCGACCCTGAAGCCCGTTCGATTTTAAACCCCACGGGCACACTGCCAACCCCCACTTCTGCGTTGGGCACCAGCACCGTTGCCCCTACTGGTGCGGTGTTTCTTAGCACCAACGTCAACAATCTCAGTTTCCCACAAGTTTTCGGCACGCTGGGCACGGCCAAATCTTTCCCGAAGCCCGCGCCCAGCCGCGATCCGCGCACGGGACAAGACTATCCGGGCTCTGACCGCCAAATTTTCCGGACCACATTACGTGCTGAAGCCGACTTTGAAGCCGCGTTGCTGACCTCCATCACCCACTATGGCGACACCAAAGCATTGCAATACGGTGATCAATTCGGAGTCGGCGATGCATCAGATCCATTGATCAATGGGTTCCAGGAAACCAACTTCAACACCACCACGAAGCTATTCAGCGAAGAGCTGCGCTTGCAATCGCAAGGCGATAGCGCGTTGAAGTGGCTTGTCGGCGGTTTGTTTTGGAATGAACTCGCAAAACAGGATAGCCGCTCGACAGTTTGCGCTTCGTCTGGCGGCGGGTGCGCCGCTGACATTCGCGCGACGCTAGCGTTCGGTGGCGGCAATTACTTCCCGCGTAACATCACCAAGCGTGACACGCATCATTGGTCAAGTTACCTCAGCTTGGATTACGCCATCACCGACCGCCTCAAGCTCTCGGCAGAAGCGCGCTACACCAAAGAGAAAGAAGACACTACGAGCCCGTTCAGCACTTCACCCAGCATTATCGGTTGCGCTGGCACAGGCGCGCCTGGCGGTCGGACAATCAGCGCAACTACCGGGTTGGTCGTTTGCGGCCCGTTCGGGCCTAACACAGTCGGACCCTTGATTCTTGTCTCGGCCTCGGCCGCCCAGATTGCGACTAATCCGGGCTTTATCCTACCCACCAACCCTTTCTATTTGGCGGCCCAAGTAAAATCCGACTTCTGGACGCCACGCGTCACCATCGACTTTAAGGCCACCGACGATGCCCTGCTGTATGCTTCGTTTGCCCAGGCAAAGAAGCCCGGTGGCTACGCCAGCATTGGCGGCGGTAGCACATTGGCCGACAACGTCTTTGATGAAGAGTCGATGAAGGTTTATGAAGCTGGTGCCAAGACAGAATGGATGGACAACCGCCTGCAATTTAACATGGCCACCTACTTCCAAGACTTCGCCAAAAAGCAGGTTCAGGTGGTCGTGATCAACGAATTGACGGGCTTGCCCACCACCAAAACCGTCAACGCTGCCAAGGCCGAAGTAAAAGGCTTCGAGATCGACGCCCAAGCTGCACCGACTGACAATGTGTCATTCACGCTTGGCTATACGTATAACGATGCCAAGTACAAAAACTTCAAGGACGTCACGAACTCAGTCAGTACCGTGACGCGCGCAGGCAATTGCACCGTGACAACGGTGAGGTTGGCGTCTGGGGCACAAGCACAGCGCTGTATTGTTGATTACTCGGGCCGTCGTTTGGAAGGTGCGCCCAAGCATAACGTGCAACTGGGCGGTGAGCTGCGCGGCGACATGGGCGGTGGTACGCAATGGTTTGTCGATGCTGAAAGCCGATACCAGTCCAGCCGTTTCACGACCTTTGAGAACACGCTTAAGGTTCCGTCGTACTGGAATGTTGATATGCGCATTGGCGTACGCACAGGCGGCTGGAGCATCACTACCTACGTCAATAACATTTTCAACGACGATCACTTGAAGGCAAACGCGGTCTACATCCCAAACTGGAACATCTCGTTCCTTCCGCCGCGCAATACCGTCATCAGTGGCGCCTCGGCTTTGCTGCCTGACAAGCGCCAGTTTGGAATTCGCGCCAACGCGACATTCTAAATCTAGTCTTTTAAGATGAGGCAGCGGCGGGGATCTTATAGGGTCCCCGCCGTTTGCGTTGAGGCCCTGGACGGCTCAACGCCTCACCCGCTAAACTGCCCCTCTGGGGAGGTACTTGCGACGGCCAAACTGAAAAAGAAGGCGGCGGGGACCTGTAGATGACGTTTAACGAAATGCATGAGGCCAAGGGGGGCATTCGCACGCCTTATGCCGATGTGGCGCGCTGGCTCGATGCCACGCCGATCCAAACCCTCAAAGCGCGCAGCCTCGAAGCCGAGTTATTGTACCGCCGGGGTGGCATCACATTCGCTGTGTATGGTGATGCACAGGGCGAAGAGCGCATTATTCCCCATGACATTGTGCCCCGCGTGTTGGCGCGCACTGAGTGGGACCATCTTGCCAAGGGCCTCACCCAACGGGTCCGCACACTCAACCGCTATCTGGCTGATATTTATGGTCCGGCTGACTGCGTGAAGGCGGGCATCGTTCCGGAAGATTTGGTGTGGCAAAATCCTGCTTTCCGGCCAGAAATGGTGGGCGTGGCCGTGCCGCATAACATCTACATTCACATCGCCGGTGTTGATGTGGTGCGTGTCGACCCGGATACTTTTTATGTGTTGGAGGACAACACGCGTACACCATCGGGCGTGTCGTACATGCTGCATGGGCGCGAAGTCTCGATGCGGCTGATCCCCGAATTGGTTGGTGCGCACCGCGTCGCACCCATCGAGAACTACCCCGATCAACTTTTAGCCACCATGAAGTCGGTCGCACCGCGCAGTGCCGCCCATGAACCGGTGGTGGTTCTGCTGACACCCGGCCAATTTAATTCTGCGTATTACGAGCACTCATTCCTGGCTGATAAAATGGGTGTGGAGTTGGTCGAGGGCCGCGACTTATTTGTGCGTGACGAAGTTGTCTACATGCGCACCACCCAAGGGCCCAAGCGTGTGGATGTTATTTATCGGCGCATCGACGATGATTTTATTGATCCCTTGGCCTTCAAACCCGATTCCACCTTGGGTGTGCCTGGTTTATTCGCGGCCTATAGCGCAGGCAACGTTACACTCGCAAATGCCGTCGGAACTGGTGCTGCTGATGATAAGGTCATTTATTCCTATATGCCTGCGCTGACGAAGTTCTATTTCGGCGAAGAGCCAATTCTGAAAAATGTACAAACCTGGTGCTGCCGCAACCCAAAGGAACTCAGCTACGTGCTCGATCACCTGCACGAACTGGTGGTGAAAGAAGTGCACGGCTCGGGCGGCTACGGCATGCTGGTGGGGCCCCATGCCTCCAAGCACCAAATCGAAGAATTTCGCGGTCGTTTGAAAGCAAACCCTGAAAATTATATCGCGCAGCCGACACTGGCACTTTCCACCTGCCCAACATTCGTCGACAGCGGCATTGCACCCAGGCACGTCGACCTGCGACCCTTTGTGCTCTCGGGCGCTGATGGGACGCGCATTGTGCCGGGGGGGCTGACGCGTGTGGCGCTACGCGAAGGTTCGTTGGTGGTCAATTCCAGCCAAGGTGGTGGCACCAAAGATACCTGGGTTATCGAATGTTAAGCCGCACCGCAGATAGCATGTACTGGTTGGCGCGGTATTTAGAACGCGCTGATTATCTGGCGCGCATTTTAGAAGTTGCAGCACGCCTTTCAGCTTTGCCGGGCCCTGATGAACTCCACAAGAACGAGTGGGAAAGCGCACTAGCGACGGCCGGATGCTTAAACGCCTTTCGCCAACACTACACAGAGGCGACGGCGGATACGGTCACGGAATTTTTGGCGTTCTCAGATAAAAACCCCTCATCAATTCGCCAATGCCTTGAGACTGCGCGGTTTAACGCGCGTGCCGTGCGCACCGCGTTGACATCATCGATGTGGGAAACCATCAATGGCGCGTGGCTTGACTTGCAAGCGATCGATGCGGGGGCCATTGCGCCCAGCGGCAGGCAGAAATTCCTGGACTGGGTGAAAGATGTTTCGCTGCGTTTTGATGGTGCTGCGTACCGCACCATGCTGCGCGACGAGGGGTATTACTTCTCGCGCCTAGGTAATTTTATAGAGCGTTCAGATAATACCGCGCGTATCTTAGACGTGAAATACCACGTGCTCTTGCCAGAAAACACTCAAGTCGGCGGCGGGTTGGATTACTCGCAGTGGGCCGCTATTTTGCGCGCTGTGAATTCGCTGACCGCATATCACTGGGTTTACAAAGACAGCCTTAAGCCGTGGCTGATCGCTGATCTGTTGATCCTCAAAAAGGAAATGCCGCGCTCGTTAAACGCATGCTATCAAAACCTCGTCGTCAACCTTGATTTACTGGCCGATGAT
>JANLSL010000504.1:0-21909 GCA_031362385.1 Alphaproteobacteria bacterium
CGCACGTCATCTGATGGCTCGTAAGCTTCAATGTCAGCGGGTGTATAGGCACCCTTGGCAGCCGCAACACGTTCATGCGTATCAAGTCGGTCGCGCAGCACGGAAACTTCTGCCGCCATATTCATAAACATGGTGAGTAAACGATCGATATTCGGATCGTCAAAAAAATAGGGGTTAGCCCCCTTGGCGCGCTTCGTTGTCATTTTAGTCACTTTGTCGGCCGCCATATCAAACCCTCCGCGGTTAGTTTTTATTCTGCTGCTGTTATTCTGCCGCCGTGGCAAAATCATCTTTGGCAATCTCGTGCGCAATCGCCATCGAACGCTGTTGACGATTCCAGGCTGCGGCAAACAGCCCATTCTGCGCCATCAATTCTGCAAACGTTCCGCGCTCAACAATGGCGCCCTTATCGAGCACGAGAATTTGATCAGCGTCAACAATTGTGGAAAGGCGGTGAGCGATGACCAGTGTGGTTCGCCCGGTGGCGACTTCACGCAAATTGGCCTGGATTTCCTTTTCCGTATGGGTATCAAGGGCCGAGGTTGCTTCATCGAACAACAAGATCGGTGAGCCCTTGATAATAACGCGCGCAATTGCCACGCGTTGCTTTTCACCACCCGAAAGCTTCAAGCCTCGCTCGCCCACGGTGGTAGCGTAACCATCGGGCAATGACTTGATGAACTTATCAATGTGCGCCAAATCAGCCGCTTTCTCGATATACTCCTGAGTGGCACCAACTTTGGCATACCCTAAATTGTACCCAATGGTGTCGTTGAACAGAACTGTATCTTGCGGAACAATACCGACGGCACGGCGTACGCTGTCTTGCAATACATCGCGGATATCTTGCCCATCAACCAGAATGCGGCCCCTGGTCACGTCGTAGTAACGAAACAAGAGCCGACCAATAGTGGATTTGCCCGAGCCCGTCGCCCCTACCAGCGCCACCATTTTGCCTGGCGGCACCGTGAAGGAAATGTCGTTCAAGATTTGGCGGCGTTCGTCGTAGCCGAAGCTGACATTTTCAAACCGCACCTCGCCCCCTGTCACGGCCAAGGGTTTTGCGTCTGATTTGTCAATGACGTCGGCTTTGACGTCGATCAGCTCGAACATCTTTTCTAAATCCACCAACGCTTGCTTGATATTGCGGTAGACAAACCCGAAGAAATTCAACGGCTGAGCTAACTGCAACATAAACACATTGACTGCGGTAAATTCGCCAACCGTCATGCGGCCTGCAACATTTTCCATGGCTGCCAAGACCATCAACACAATGACGCCAAGCGAGATAATCAGCGACTGACCAACATTCAACAGCGCCAATGAGGACTGATTGCGCACAGCGGCCGTCTCATACTGCTCCATTACGCGATCATACTCGGCGATCTCCATGGCTTCATTGCCGAATGTTTTGACTGTTTCGTAATTCAGCAAGCTATCGATCGCGCGCGTATTGGCTTTGTTGTCGAGCGCATTAGACTCGCGCCGAAATTTCATGCGCCATTCGGTGGTGATGATTGTGAAGGCGACATAAATAATCACTGTCACGACGGTGATGGCGGCAAATAGCCCGCTGAACATCTTCCACAAGATTCCACCCACCAGAATGACTTCAAGAATGGTGGGGACGACGTTGAACAGCGAGATCGACACCAAGCTTTCAATGGCGGCAATCCCGCGCTCAATGGTTCGCGATAGCGCGCCGGTGCGGCGGTCGAGATGGAATTTCAAAGACAGTGTATGGAGATGGGCGAGAATGGCCCCAGCCGAGCGACGAACCGCCCGCACGCCGACTTTGGCAAACACCGCATCGCGAATTTGCGCAAAAGCCAAACCCAAAAACCGCGCCACACCGTAAGCTAAAATCGCGTACAGCGGAATCAACGCAACATCTTGCGGGGCCAAGCTATCAACGGCCTGCTGCAAATAAAGTGGTGTAATGACGGTAGCCCATTTGGCCAGGCCGATGCACACCATGGCGATAACGACGCGCGCACGGATGTCACCGCTTTCAGGAACACCGCGTGCAGGCCAGAGGAACGGCATCAACGTACGGATGACTTGCCAATCACTGTGGGTGCGCTTTGCAGCTGCGTTTTCTGGGGTAAAGGCTGTGGGTCTCATGATGTCCTCGCGCTGCCGCTGTGCAGTGACGGCATATACACGTGGTAGACCGTTTTGTGGCGCGAATGAATGATAAAAGTGCTGCGCGCGCACCTCAGGAGCCAGCGCCACAAACAAAAAGGGCCCAGCTTATATGCTGAGCCCTTATATTTGAGTGGTCCGATTGTGCTTAAGCTGTGACTTGAACCGTTACAGTCTTTGTTACAGTTGTGGTTGGCGCAACAGGAGCAGGCGCGGCTTGCGTAGGATCAGTGGTGGTGGTTGCCGATTCCTGCGCGCGCTCATAATAAGACTTCTGAGGATCTTGCTGCTGGCCACCAGCAAAATCAGCCTCGGTTTGGGCAACTTTGTCGTAGAACTTTACCTCGCCTGAACCAGCTTCATTGATTGTGCCTGGCTGTGTGGCAGCCGCTTTATCAGCGTACTTTTGTGTCTGATCGGGTGCGGCAAATTGACCTACAACAGCTTCGGTGCCGCGACCGTAGAACTTTTCGTCTACGGGCTGGCCAGAAGCTACTCCTTGGGCTGCCGCCGCCTTGTTAGCAAACTTCTGCAGCTCAACTTCTGGCGACTGTGGCCCATTAAAATTGGCAACAGGTATAACAGAGCTGGCGCGCAGCGCGCGTGCTGCCGCTTCTAGCCTGAGGCCGCGGGCTTGCGGATCAACGGCTGAGATGTTCTCGTTGATCGACGTATGCAAAGCACGTTGTGCAATTGCGACTTCAACATCAGCCTGGCTTTGACCATCAAGAACTGGGCTATTGGCCAAATTATTGCTTGGCGCGAGACCAATCGATGTATCTGGCGCCGGCGTCGAAGGAACGAGGTCAGGCGTCGGGGCCGTGACGTGGTTGGGGGCCGCAAAAGCGACGATCTCGATGCGGGGGCGCGAAGGACCCGTCAGACTTTGGTCTGAACCTTTGCCACGTTTTGTCAAATCTTGCTGGGCATGATCCTGGGCCCCAGCTTCAGCACCTGCGGTGGCACGACGCGCATCAGGCTGTACGCCCGCATGCGAGACTTGGATAGGAGCATGTTGTTGATTTTGACGAGGGGCAGTATCCGGGCGTTGAGCCAGGAGTGCCAATTGCTGCGCTTCACGCGCTGCATTTACTGTGACCAATTCAGTCATTTCGACCGCCCTTTCTAAGCGACGAATAGATTTCAGCGCACTTTCCGCGCTAACTCCTTTATACCCTTTCTCCAGGCAGGGCGCAATCTAGATTCAAAATAGAAAAGTATGCGTAAGCCACTTATTTTTATGATTAATTTACCTTAATTTTGGTTAGTAGTGCTAACCTTATTATATTACGGTGCCCCCAGCCCGCCCATCAGCACGTATTTAGTCTCGAGATAATCGTCGATTCCATACTTTGAGCCCTCGCGGCCTAAACCCGATTCTTTAACCCCACCAAAGGGTGCGACTTCGGTCGAAATGATCCCCTCATTCACGCCAACAATGCCGTACTCCAACGCCTCAGATACGCGCCACACGCGGCCCAAATCACGCGCATAAAAGTATGCGGCCAGCCCAGCATTGGTGGCATTGGCCAGGCCAACCACGTCGGATTCAGTCTTAAACCGAAACAGGGGTGCGACGGGTCCGAAAATTTCCTCGTGAGCAATTTCCATATCAGTCGTAACGCCGGTCAGAATCGTGGGCGCATAAAAAGTTCCGCCCAGAGGATGGCGCGCGCCACCAACTAATACCTTGGCACCATGGCCAGTGGCATTGGCGACGAGTCGTTCAACTTTAACCAACGCATCAGCATCGATGAGCGGACCCTGGTCGGTATCACCCTCAAGACCGTTGCCGACTTTGAGTGTTTTTACGGCACCCGCCAACTTGGCGGCAAACGCATCGTACACGCCGTCTTGGACAAAAAATCGATTGGCACAAACACATGTTTGCCCGGTATTGCGATACTTCGATGCCATGGCGCCCACGACGGCGGCATCAAGATCAGCATCATCAAACACAATAAAGGGTGCATTACCCCCCAACTCCATCGACATTTTTTTCACAGTATCGGCACATTGGCGCATCAGAATTTTGCCAACCGGCGTGGAGCCGGTGAATGTGAATTTGCGCACGATGGGATTGGAGGTCAGCTCTTTGCCGATGGCGGGTGCATCGCGACCCGTGACGACGTTGATCACGCCCTTTGGAATTCCAGCGCGCACGGCCAACTCAACCATCGCCAAAGCCGACAATGGGGTTTGCTCGGCTGGTTTGATTACAATTGTGCATCCAGCCGCCAAAGCGGGCGCGGCTTTGCGCGCGATCATGGCATTGGGAAAGTTCCAGGGTGTCACGGCCGCAACAATGCCGACAGGTTGCTTCAGTACGACGATGCGTGTGCCTGATTTAAAGGTCGGGATGATATCGCCGTAAATCCGTTTGCCTTCTTCGGCGAACCATTCAAAAAAACTAGCACCGTAGGCAACCTCAGCTTTGGACTCTTTTAAGGGCTTGCCTTGCTCGGCGGTCATGATGATGGCGAGATCGTCTTGCGCTGCCATCATGAGCGTAACCCAGCGCGTGAGCAGGCCTGCACGTTCCTTTGCAGTCTTTGCGCGCCACGCCGGCCAAGCAGTATTCGCCGCCTCAATCGCACGACGGGTTTCAGCAGTGCCCATGTCGGGCACGGAAGCAACAGCCCCACCCGTGGCAGGATTGGTAACTGCAAACGTCTTTCCATTATCGGCACCGACCCATGCCCCATCGATGAAGGCTGCATTTTTCAGAAGCGCCGGGTCGCTCAGTTTCAATGCGCTCATGAGGGCTTAAGCTTTCTTCTTACGCTTGCTGGGCTTGGTCGCCGCACGACTGCGTCCGTGATATTCAGGGTTAGGCATCATATCCAGCGCAATCGCGACCCGGTTTGACATGTTATAAAAACCAATGACATCGGCGATGTCGAAGATCTCAGTGTCTGAAAACCCGACCGCGCGCAAGGCATCACGATCAGCATCATCAACGGTGGCAGGCGTAGTCGTCAGTTTATGGGCAAAATCAAGCATGGCGCGTTGGCGGCGCGATAACTCAGCCACGCGGTAGTTGAAGGCTAACATCTCACCCATTTCAGGGTCGTTTGAAAGTTCACGCACTGCTTGGCCATGCGCGACCAGGCAGTAGTAACAGTGATTGATGGATGAGACGACAACAGCAATCATCTCGCGCTCAAGTTTGCTCAAGCCACTTTCGCCTAACATCAGCTCGTTATAGGTACTGACGAAGTTGCTTAACTTTTTGGGGCGGAAGGCATAGCTGCGCAGCACATTGGGCAACATCCCCAGTTTCTCACGGCAAATGTTAAAGTATTTCTTCAGGCCTGGCTCCAGCGTACGCTCCAAAGTTGCGTCGGTCGGCGCTGGCAGTGCCATCACATGCTTTGGTTGGGGCATTGGTGTCCTCATACGGTTAGAGCGGCGACAGGGCCATCAAGAACTAGCATGACAGCCAAGGGTCTAGCGAGGCTGCAGGCGTGCCCGCACGTTGGCAACTTTGCTTATAATACTTCCAGGGCGGTCATATTTGGGGTCTTTTAAGCTTTCTGAGCAAGGCGCTGGCATAGTAGTGTCGGCACGATTTATAAAGGTGCATGCGGGATATGAACGATATTAATAATTTTCTAGCTATGGATCTGCCCAGCTTGGGCGGAGAGTTTACCTTACGCAAGGTAGCGCCTGGCGATTTCATCTTCCTGGAAGGCCAACCTGGAAATGCGGCTTATGTCATTATGCGTGGTGAAGTTCAGGTCACGACCGAGAAAGCGAACGGCGAAATTGTGGCCATCAATACGATGAAAGCCGGTGAAATGTTTGGTGAGATCGCATTGCTCACGCGCGAGTGTGTGCGAACGGCGACCACCACATCTGTCAAAGGGTGTGATTTGCTGGTGATTGAGCCTTCAGCTTTTGAGGCGCACATGCTTAAGGTAGACTTGATGACGCAGTACATCATGGGCCAGTTTTGCAAACGCATTGTCGCGCTGACAGACCGCCTACGCGACGAGACAAAGTAGGCTGCACCTCGCCGCAAGGCTAACTCGACGAAACGGGCCCGCACATATATACATATATTAGTGCCTCTGAATTGACCCCGGAGCCCTTCATGTCCACCGCCCGCGCTGCCCGTATTGCCGCCCTGCATCAGGCATTGAAACACCGCATTTTGGTGCTGGATGGGGCCATGGGCACCATGATCCAGCGCTTTACGCCAGCACTGACGGAGGCTGATTTTCGCGGCACCCGCTTTGCCAGTCACGCCAAAGATCTGAAAGGCAACAACGACCTGCTGAATATTACGCGGCCCGATGTGATTGCGTCTATCGAGCGCGCCTATTTGGATGCCGGTGCCGACATTATTGAAACGAACACCTTCTCGGCCACCACCATTGCGCAAGCTGACTATGCGCTGGAAAGTGCAGCGCGCGATATCAACTTAGAGGGCGCTAAAATTGCGCGTGCTGTGGCCGATGAGTTTACAGCGAAAAACCCTGCCAAGCCGTGTTGGGTGGCAGGTGCGTTCGGGCCCACCAATCGCACGGCATCGATCTCACCCGATGTCAACGACCCCGGCTTTCGCAATGTCACCTTCGACCAACTTAAAACAGCCTACCGCGAAGCGGCTGAAGCGCTGATTGAAGGTGGGGTCGATTTGTTCTTGCTGGAAACTATTTTCGACACGTTGAATGCCAAGGCAGCCATTTTGGCGATTGAAGAAACCTTCGACGCCCTGGGCGAAGCATTGCCCGTGATGATTTCCGGAACCATCACCGATCAATCAGGGCGCACGCTGTCAGGTCAAACCGCCGAGGCGTTTTGGAACTCGCTGCGCCATGTCAAGCCGCTATCGATTGGCTTTAACTGCGCGCTGGGGGCTGCTCAAATGCGGCCTCACATCGCCGAAGTCTCGCGCGTGGCCGATGTTTATGTGTCGGCCTACCCCAATGCTGGCCTCCCCAATGCGTTTGGCGAGTACGACGAACTGCCCGCGCAAACCGCTGGTCACTTGAGTGGCTGGGCCAAAGATGGCTTGGTCAATATTGTTGGTGGGTGCTGCGGCACAACACCCGACCATATCCGCGCCATCGCTGAAGGCGTAAAAGGCGTAAAGCCCCGCAGCATTCCGGCAATGCCTAAAAAAATGCGCCTGTCGGGACTAGAGCCCTTTGCTCTGGCGTCTTAGCCCGGCGCCTAGTATTTAACTGCCGCAACCAACCCCTCACCCTGCCCTCTCCCCAAGGGGAGAGGAAAATAATGTAACGATGGCCGAACCTGCTGACCCCTCTGTTGATCAAGCCCCACCAACCGCCGTGTTTGTAAACATTGGCGAGCGTACCAATGTGACGGGCTCAGCCAAGTTTAAGAAGCTGATTTTGAACGGCGACTTCAATGCTGCATTAGATGTGGCACGTCAGCAGGTCGAGAACGGCGCCCAAATCATCGATATCAACATGGATGAAGCCATGTTGGATTCTGAAGCTGCCATGGTGCGCTTTGTGAATTTGATCGCGGCTGAGCCCGACATCAGCCGCGTGCCCCTGATGATCGACAGCTCAAAGTGGACCGTGATCGAAGCTGGCCTGAAGTGCGTACAGGGCAAATCGATCGTCAATTCCATCAGCCTAAAGGAAGGTGAAAAACTTTTCTTAGAGCAAGCCAAAAAAGTGCTGCGCTACGGCGCTGCTGTGGTGGTGATGGCGTTTGACGAAAAAGGCCAGGCCGATACGATTGATCGCAAGGTGAGCATCTGCACACGCTCGTACCGATTGCTTGTCGATAAAGTCGGCTTTCCGCCCGAAGATATTATTTTCGACCCCAACATCTTCGCCGTCGCCACGGGTATCGAAGAACATAACAACTACGCACTCGATTTCATCGAAGCCACGCGCCAAATTAAAGCCACACTGCCCCATTGCCACATCTCAGGGGGCGTTTCGAATATCTCGTTCTCGTTCCGCGGCAACGAGCAAATGCGCGAAGCCATGCACTCGGTGTTTTTGTACTATGCCATCAAAGCAGGCATGGACATGGGCATCGTCAACGCAGGCCAATTAGCCGTCTATGAAGATATTCCATTTGAATTACGCGAGCGGGTTGAGGATGTGATTCTCAACCGCCGCCCCGACGCCACCGACCGCTTGCTCACCATCGCAGAGAAGTACAAAGCAGGGGGCGCTGAAGCCAAAGGCCCCGACCTCACGTGGCGCACGTTGCCGGTGATTGAGCGCCTGACGCACGCCCTGGTGAGTGGCATTGCTGACTTTATTGACGCTGACACAGAGGAAGCGCGCGCAGAAATCGCCGCGCGCAACGGGCGCCCGCTGGAAGTGATTGAAGGCCCGTTGATGACGGGCATGAACGTGGTGGGTGATTTGTTTGGTGCGGGCAAAATGTTTCTGCCTCAGGTGGTGAAAAGCGCGCGGGTGATGAAAAAAGCCGTGGCGTACCTCATTCCATTCATCGAAGAAGAAAAAGCTAAGAACCTGGCGAAAGGGATCGTCGCTGAGCGCACCACCAATGGCAAAATTGTCATGGCCACAGTGAAGGGCGATGTGCACGACATTGGCAAGAATATCGTTGGCGTGGTGTTGCAGTGTAATAACTACGACGTGGTTGATTTGGGCGTGATGGTATCGTGCGCCAAAATTTTGGAAGCTGCCAAAGCCGAGAACGCCGACATTATTGGCCTTTCGGGCTTGATCACGCCCAGCTTGGAAGAAATGGCCTATGTCGCCAAGGAAATGCAGCGCGAGGGCATGAACCTCCCCTTGCTGATTGGCGGCGCGACCACATCCAAAGTTCACACTGCCGTCAAAATTGCACCAGGCTACGAGCATCCGGTCATTTATGTGCCCGATGCATCGCGCGCCGTGGGTGTCGCAACCAACTTGTTATCTGCGCAACTCAAGCCGCCCTATATCGCCGCGGTGAAGGCCGAATACGAGAAAGTGCGCGAGATTCACGTCCGCAGTCAAACAGCCAAGAAGCGTCAATCCCTTGCCGATGCGCGCGCAAACAAGCTGAAATTAAACTGGGCTGCCTATAAGCCTGAACACCCACGGGTGTTGGGTTTAACCGTGTTTGAAGATTATGACTTGGCCGAACTCACCCGGCGCATCGACTGGACGCCGTTTTTCCAAACCTGGGAATTGGCTGGCAAATATCCCGATATTTTATCGGACAAGGTAGTCGGACCAACCGCGCGCCAACTTTATAACGATGCCCAGGCCATGTTGCAGCGCCTGATCGGCGAGAAGTGGCTGACAGCCAAAGCGGTGATTGGGGTATGGCCCGCCAACAGTATTAACGACGATGATATCGAAGTTTATGCCGATGACACCCGCACCAAAGTCATTGCCACACTACGGGGCATGCGCCAGCAAATGGTGCGCGGTGATAACCAGCGCGCAAATATATGCTTGGCCGATTACATCGCGCCTAAAGAATTAGGTGTGGCCGATTATATCGGCGGGTTCGCCGTGACCACCGGCCACGGCGTTGAGAAAAAAGCTGCCGAATTTGAGAAGGATCACGACGACTATTCAGCAATTTTGGTCAAAGCGCTGGCCGACCGCATGGCTGAAGCATTTGCAGAAAGAATGCACGAGCGAGTGCGCAAAGAGTTCTGGGGCTATGTCTCGGGTGAGACTTTGACCAACGAACAGCTTATTTCAGAAGAATACCGTGGCATCCGGCCAGCACCGGGCTATCCGGCTAGCCCAGATCACACTGAAAAAGCCACACTGTGGAAACTGCTCAATGCCGAAAAGAATGCGGGCATCACACTCACCGACAGCTTTGCGATGTGGCCGGGAGCCGCCGTTAGTGGTTTTTATTACGCTCATCCCGAAGCAAAGTATTTCGGCGTGGGCAAAATCGAACGCGACCAAGTTGCAGACATCGCCCGGCGTAAAGCAAAATCTCTTTCCGAGATGGAGCGCTGGCTTGCGCCGAACTTAAATTACGACGCGTAAAATTTAAGCCTTCCACTTCAACATTTTCTGACCCAGCAACCGCCCGAACGTCAGCGATGGCGTAACCAGCGCCCCGTTGGTGTAAGCATTACCAGATGTAGCACCTGCCCCGATCACTTCGCCTGCAGCATATAAATTCGGGATCGGCGTGCCGTCTTCGCGAATGACGCGCAGAGCCCCATCAATCGCAAGCCCGGCGAAACCAATCACCGTCCAGCCGGTCATACGCACCGCATAAAATGGGCCTTTGGACACCTGTAACGGCCGATGTGTGCGGCCCAGGGGGTCGGTCGCTCCAGTTGCAATGGCCGCATTATATGCAGCCACGCTTTGCACGAGTCCATGCGGGTTCACGCCCGCTTTAACACCGAGTGCCTCTATGCTGTCGGCTTTGGCTAACATTGGGTGCGTGCCAAACGCCGCCATGAATTTATCTTTTTTCCAACTCGTGAGGTACATCGGCGCTTTGTCCATGATCTCCTGGTCGGAGACAATCCACATCCGGTGGCCGGGTTGGCGGGCCAACGCGTGCTCGCGTCGATCAACGCTGGTGTCGTCTTCACGCACAAATCGTTCGCCGCGCGCATTAACATAGACCTCCCAGGGCTGACGGCGTTCTGGATCGCTGATGAAACCGGAATCTTGCGGGCTGGGGAAATTGTCGTCAGAGAGCAGCGTACCAAACAGCGGATTATATTTCTCGCCCCCGCGCACGTAGCCGCCCGCACCCAGACCTAACAAAATGCCCTGCCCTTGGCTGTAGGGATAGGCGATCTCACAATTTAGTTTTGCGCCATTCAAGTCTTCAAACATGCGCGGGTTAGAGGCACAGCCACCGGCAGTAATCACAACATTGCGGCCCATGAAATCTTGCTTCACGCCTACGTCGCTTTCACAGGTCACGCCAACGACGGCACCTTTGTTATCTTGAACGAGGTCAACCGCGCCTGTGCTGAGTGCTAAGGTGATGTTTCCTTTTTTCACAGCTGCGGTGAAAAGCGGGTCCATGACTTTGTAAATCGATTTACCGCCTTCCATGCCCCACTGGTAACGCTCGACGGTAAACGGCTCGTGGCCGCCGCCCTTCACGGGTTGACCGTCGCGCACTTTGAAACCGTTGGCCGCCAGCCAGTTCAGTGAATCACCCGCGTTATCGACAAACAAACGCGTGAGCACGGGGTCGGCTGTGCCGTTGTTGATGCGCATATTGTCTTCGTAATGTGCATCGGGGCTGTCGACGATACCTTTGGCTTTTTGCCAAACAGTTCCTGACGCCGCCATTTGGCCAGTAGAGCGATCAAGCGTACCGCCAGTGATCGGGGCTTTGTCGATGACCAAAACCTTTGCGCCGCGCTCGGCTGCAAAAATAGCTGTGGGCATTCCTGCCGTGCCCGCCCCAATAACGATGACATCGTACATCGCAGCCGCTTCGGCACGACGCCATACGGGAAGTACACTGGTCGCAGCAGCGCCTGCGATGCCTTTAAGTAAAGTGCGTTTATTGATTGTGATTGAAGCCATATGCCGCCTCCCCAAGCTTGTGCATCAAGATGGACTAGTTTGGCACTCTGCAGCGTGGCTGTGAACACCCGGGGGTCACTCTAGCCCCAAAAAAGTGTCAGCAGCCCGCCTGCCGAAGCCAGTGCGCCGGCAGCAGCGCTGAGTGTGGCGATCCAAAAGCGACCCCACGGCCCCAGTAAGCTCTTGAATCTGCGGTCGATCAGCAATTTCAGCAACGGCCCAGAAGCAGCGCCAATCACGATACCAGCAACCAGCATCGGCCAACCTACCAGTGCGGTAGAGACGGCAAACAAAGCAACCGCAAGACCGAGCACCGCGCCAAGCAGAAATGCAGACGCGGCTAACGGCGCTTGATTGAGGGCAAGTTTTATCGCGCGATGAACCCGCCACGCGAGAATGGGGCGCCCGACCTCGGCCAGCGGATTGGCAATTTTCACAGCGATATGATGCTTTGCCGCTGCCAAAGCTGCCGTTCGGTCGGCGTGTTGATTCTCGGACGTTACCACCAATACGTCATATTGATTGGGCTTGGCATTGGTGTGCCCAAGGCACAGCAAAGAAGCTGTCAGCGGGTCGAGGGCAATGAAAAGCTGTATGTCAGCACTGCGGGCACGTGAAAGCCACCACGACTGAGACCCTGCGGGCTCATCTTCCCAAATCAGATCAGCAACATCGGGAATTGCTTTGGAAGGGACAGCGCGAGGTGCTGGTGGAGTGTCTTGCAGCAAATCATCCGTCAAGGGGCGCTCTCATATAGCGGCAAGGTAAACTGGAACGTTGTACCTTTGCCCGGTTGTGATTCAACCGTCAATTGCCCACCATGTCGTTCGACAATATCACGACACAAAAACAGTCCAAGCCCTGTGCCTTTTTCGCCTTGCGTGCCTGCGCGCGAGATTTGGCGCGAAAAACTGAATAATTCTTCGACAGTCTCACGGCTCATGCCCACGCCGCTATCGTGAACACTGATAGCTACCCCCGCACGCTGGTCCGTGAGGGCTATCGACTGTGTACTCACCGTGACTGTACCGCCCTTATCTGTAAATTTAATGCCGTTGGAGATGAGATTGCGCAATACAATCCTGACCATCGACTCATCACCATATACCTGGGCCTTACCGACGGCATTGTTGACTGAAATATTCTTCTCAGTCGCCATGGCCTTGAGCGGATAGAAACTGGCTGCCACCAGGGCATGCAGATCAATCGGTTCAGCACGTAGCGCGGTGGTGCGCATTTGCACCGACGCCCACGTCAATAAGTTATCGAGTAAATCATGCACACTGGTTGCCGCTGTATAGACGATGTCGGCATAGTCGGCGACTTTTTCGGGTGAAAGTGTTCTCGCCTTGGCTGCCAGCAACCCGGCAAACCCCAACACGCTGTTAAATGGCCCCTTGAGGTCGTGAGCAATAATCGAGAATAGTTTGTCTTTCTGAAGATTGAGATCTTCCAATTCCTTGGATTTTTGGATCAAAGCCTGATCAGCCATATGTCGCTCAGTCACATCAATTACCGTGAGCATAAATGCCGGCGCGCCGTCCCAATCAATCAGGCGGCCGATGGCATCAATCCAGAGCGAGCGACCGTCGATGCCATTCAACACCGCGCGCTGAGTTTGATTATCAAGACGGCGCGAAGTTGCCTCAGCCCAAAAACGATTTGCATTGGCGCTGAGACCCTTAGGTAAGAGGCGACGGGCATCATCAATGGCTGTTACTTCTTCAGCTGAAGCAACCCCCAGCATCTTGGCGAAGGCAGTATTGGCGAACAGAATGCGCGTGCCGCGCAAGATCACAATGCCCTGAATGGAGCCTTCAACTATATCGCGTAGCTTTGTTTCGCTGCGCTTAAGGGCAAGTGTTTGAGATTCCAACGCCTCATTGGCCGCGCGCAAAAGCAACTCACGCTGCTTGGCCTCGCTGATATCTTGCACCGTGCCGATGAAGCGGACGAGCAGACCCGCGTCGTCAAAAATAGGTTGGCCAATTTCCTTGATATGGCGACTTGTCGCAAATCGGGTCGCAAGCTTGTATTCAATTTCGTAGGCAATTCCCGTACTGAGGGCGCCCGCAATAGCTGATTGATACGCCCCGCGATATTCGGACTCTATGACACTTACGATTCGCGAGGGGTGCGAGAATCTTCCTAAAAATAAATCGGGGGTGAGTTCGTGAATGCGCGCGAGCTGTTCCGAACAATATGTCAGAGAATCAGAATTAGCACTCCAGATCCAGTGCCCGAGATGGGCTAACTCGGCGGCAAGATCGAGCATTTCGCGCTGATCTTGAATCGCACGCAGGGTTGAGAAAGCGTCAGTGACATCGGTGAGTATGCCAAACAAGGCGGTCGGTGTGGTGCCTTCACTGAGCTCAGGTTGGCATTTTAAAATGACGTTACGAATTTCGCCCTGGGGGCGGATGAAGCGAGCATCGAATTCGATAATCGCTCGCCCAGCGATCGCTTTGTCAAACTGGTTAGCTACGAACTTGCGGTCATCAGGATGAATCACGTCCCAAAAGGAATCATAACTTATCTTGAAAGTCTGAGAGTCACGCCCCGCAATGCGGTAGATTTGGTCCGACCACCGCATCGCCCCGCTGGCCAAGGTCAAATACCAATGGCCCATGTTGCCGACAGACTCAGCTAAGGCCAACAGGCGCGTTTGATCAACCTCTGGCGCGGCGGGTTTGCCGCGCGCTTCAGGGTGAAGCAAAGACTGGTGGGACTGCACGATGGCTGATGTCATTTTCAAACTAGTTTTTAGTCAAAATTAGTATAAGAAAATAGCGGTCTGTAGACAATGCCATTTGTGGGTTTGCAAAGCCTCTCAAACCCAGGGATCTCAAGGTTTTGCGCAAGCAGCAGCGTCGCTTGCACCCCCCACATAGACCTGTTACAAGCCGCCCTTCTTGCCGGGGTGCCTGGGCTAGATCCCAGCTATTTCTTCGTATTTTCCGGTTAGCGGCGCCCGCGGGGGCGTAGTTCAGTTGGTTAGAACGTCGGCCTGTCACGCCGAAGGTCGCGGGTTCGAGTCCCGTCGCTCCCGCCATTTTCTTTTCTTTACGTTCAGCTACTTAGCTTCGCAACTCAGTCCTCAAAAATACTCGTTTAGCCGTGCCGGGCACACTTTGGGCACAGTTAGCGAGAACTCATGGCGACATTCAGAGCGCGAAATAGCGGGAACTGGCAGACAATTATTCGCCTAGTTGGTATCCCGCCTATCAGCCGTACATTCAAAAACAAATCTGACGCCCAGCTATGGGCTAAGCGTACAGAGGCCGAGATTTACAATGGCAACCTCACCATTGGCTTGAATGATTTGCGGCGGCTGTCGCTAGCAACACTCATTGAGCGATACAGAGACACGGTATCAATCAATAAGCGGGGCCATAGGCAAGAGCGCGCTTTGCTCAATGCATTGCTGAGGAGGCCCTTTGCCAAACTGAGCCTATCGGCAGTTACCCCGCATCATTTTGCCTCCTACCGGGATAGCCGATTGGTCCAGGTGAGAGCATCAACCATCAACCACGAACTCACGCTCTTAAACCAAATATTCCGAATAGCTAAGGCGGAATGGTCGATCCCTGTCAATAATCCCATCGAAGGCCTCAGTAGACCCAAATCCTCGCCATCAAGAACTAGGCGGCTCAACGGTAACGAGTTCACCCTGCTAATGGATGCGGTAGCATCCTGCCGGAACCCTCACATCAAGCCCGTAATTCTTTTTGCGATTGAAACGGGAATGAGACGTAGCGAGATTTTGCGAATTGAGTGGGCAAATATTGATCTGAACAACCGTACCCTTAGCATAGACGAAACAAAAAATGGGTCGCCCCGGATCATCGCGCTAACGCAATCTGCGGCTGAGGTTCTGGCTGAACAACATGGTAAAGGCCTCTGCCAACCATTCCCGTTAAGCATTGAATCGTTTCACATGGCCTGGAAGAGATTGATGGCTCGCTCAGATATCAAGAATCTTCACTTCCATGACTTGCGCCATGAGGCAATCAGCAGATTCTTCGAGAAAGGCCTGTCTGTTCCTGAGGTGGCACTGATCAGTGGCCACAAGGATTACCGAATGCTTGCGAGGTATACACATCTGAGAGCAGAGGATGTGGCTAAGAAACTTTAGCGTCGAGAGAGCTTTGTAACCAACAAACTAAGTGGGCCAATCTCAAACGGTTTTAGGCGGGTTTCATCACGGCGGCGTGACGTAGTAACAAAAAACGCCAAAAACCAGAGCGAAGACGGCTAGCCAGCCACTATAGGAAGCCAGAGCAGCAGCCTCGGCGGCACCAGCAGCTCCATTAGCAAGATCGGTGCTTACAAGACAAACTACAAATGCGCACGCCGCAAGTTTGGCGCTATATCCGCCTAGCTTTAGATACAAGCTATCGCTGGGTTCTAAAGCGCTCCGTTTCCTGTGCTTATAATAATCGAAACAAGAGATTACAAAACTGAATCCAACAATCCACAATGCAAAATAACTGATTACAAAGCTCAAAAATATCACCGCATAATTGAGCCCAAGTTCACGTAGTCGGGGGCCAAAGTCGCGACTGACTAGAAACACAGCGCCGAATATAGCGATGAGCCTGATGAATCGGATGATACCAGACCTTGCTTCCAATTTTTTTGTTTCGTTATCAGGAACGTCAGCAGTCATGGCCGTCTTTCAACTCTGACAATGTTGAGCGGTTAATTATTCGGTCTACCGTTGCATTCATTTTGAGCGCGGCAATGGCCACCATTAAAATTCGGAGCATTGCCTCTCCACATCCTGAAAGAGAAATGATACTATAATTCTCTTTCTACCTAAAGACGGTTCTGACTGTGGAAGTTAGCCTCGACATGGAAGCCTTACAGTCAATAAATCTATCAGCGTTGTGAACCAGGGTGTGCAGACTTGCGCCAACGATCTCACCAACTTCTGGCTCGTCTAAAGGCGCTGAGACTTTGTCTTTGCTTCCTTGGTTTTGCTTTTTCCAGTGAAGCTGCGCGAGCTGAAGAGTTCCAGGCACAATATGTTGAAGCAGTTGATGGAACGATTGAATGCATATGGGCTCGCGACCGCCTAATTGCTCTTTTGCAAGGGCCATGCGACGATTTTAAGCCCCCCAAAGCGTTGCGAATGGGTGAGCAGTTTTGGGCCAATGGTGAGAGCAAGGTCATCGGAGTAATCTTAGCCAGCCCAGTTACATTTAATGACCCCGCTGCGGGTTATACCAGAGGAAATTGGTCATGCGTTGCGGCAGCTGAAATCTCGCAAATACCTGGCCACTCTGGGCGTCGATCTCATACTGGCACTTGGTTAATCAGCAAGAATTGCAAGCCAGTCAATTGAGGCTGTGACTAGAAACATGAAAGCTCTTGGAACGTTTTGGATCGCCAGCGTAATTCTCGGGTATGTCTATTTGGCACTGAATAGTGAGTACGGCGGTGGCATTTTTTCTCAAAGCGGCTTCGGTGAGCTTTGGCTCGTCGCTCTAGTCGCGGCACCCGGAGCATGGCTGATCAGTCGCGCAAAGTGATCTGCAATGAACTTTCCGCAGCGCATCAAGAACCAACTGACACACTCCCAATATTTAGTGGCAAGTTGCTAACTTTCGCATTGTAAACGTACCCCTCGCCACTTGTGCTTTCCATCAGACCTAAAACTCTCGCAGCCCTTCAGCTTAAGAATTTCCGGCCAACTTCTCTTGTTAATCGGATCGATTCCATTTGCATTGCACCAATTGTCATATTCAAGCCGTAGGTCCATTTTGAGGACATCAAATGTTCGACCAAACTGGCACATGTCAGACAAGAATCTAGCCACAGAATCAGACTCCTCTTGATAATCTTTCGTTGCACTGAGCACTGCGGTGGGCGGGCAAAGCCCTTTTGTTTGCCAGTCCAAACAGCCGCTAACCAACCAAGCTAGAATTCCCTCAGCCTCAGCGAATAACTTCTCCGAAAGGTCGGGATCCTTTGCACTATCGCTGAAGCTAGCGTTGAACGGTATGAGCTTTACGCGTCTCCAAATGCCGTCGTCTGTTCCAAGAATTTGAGGTTTATGATTCGTGGCAATGAAGAATTTGCATTGAGGCAAAAATTCGATTTCGTTTTTATATAAATGTCGAGCTCGAATAGGCTCCCCGCCAGTGAGCTGCTTAATTAGCGCCTCAGCAAATTTATCTTGTTGTTCAGCTTCACTGACTGGCACGAAACGGGCACCTCTTAGCTCAGCTAGATCGTTTGTATTTGTCCTCTTTTGGTTAACCAACGTAGTCATGGCGGCTTGCTGAGCATATGGACCGAGAATCTTGTTGATGAGGTTAAGAAGAGTAGATTTCCCGTTAGAGCCATTTCCATACAGCACGAAAAAGCATTGCTCCTTTAGGCTTCCTGTAAGTGAATACCCAAAAGCTCTCTGTAAGAATGATGCTAGCTCGGCATCTCCCAAAGTGATTTCACTGATAAACTTCTCGAACCGGGGGCACTTAGCGTCAGCTCTGTATGCGATTGCAAGCGAACGGCAAAGCATATCGTTTCGTGCAGGCTCCCTCAGGAGCCCAGTCCGTAGGTCAATCGTGCCATTGGCGCAGTTAAGCAACTTATCTTGTTTATCAGCAGCCGTTTCGCAGAATGGTAGGTCTTTACGGGCAAGAGCGAGTAACGACCTTAGTCGCTCATAAGTCTGTGCCCTGGCGAGATCAGCCACTAACTTATAGTTGTTGCCCTGCGACCCTGAACTTGCGACCTCTGCGCAAAGTTGCTTTAGGAAGCCCTCTAGAATCCCAAGCGGACGCTCATTTTTGTCTTCTTGCCAATAATTCCCGTTCCAAACCATCCATGCTTTGCGGTCTGGGCTATACTTCAAGTCAGCACCATGTGTGCGAACGAATAGATCTTTTATTTGCGCATCGGAAAGGACTGGTGAACTTCCACTGAGTACCAAGCTGCGCTTTTCAGGAGCCTCAATTTCTTGGTTAGCGTTTAGGTACTTGCGCACCGCATTTGCTGTTTTGTTGCCTATCAAACCACAGAGTGTAGGCCAGCCTGTAACCTCTGCAGATTCAACAGCTCTCTCAAAAGTAGTGGCAACTGCTTTCAGCCGATCTACTTGTTCCTCGTCATTTGCAACTGAACAAATCTTTTGTATGAAGCTTTGAGCTGATTCCTCTACCCACCCTGCACTAGCGAGCCCCCCGGCCAAAGCGAGCGCTATGTTGTGTCGCTTGTCCTTGTTCCAGTGTTTTAGTAGCAACGCTGCAGCGGCTAGCTTTCCGGTCGAGTCGAGTAAAGCTTGAGAAGAGGCCTGAGCTGGAGGCGATTCTGAGAAAATGGTTATCTCTTCGCCATCGCAGTGGATCGAAGGGGGCACAACCGTTTGCGAACCGTTGGCTCGATACTCGACCAACATCCCTACATCTTCCGGACCAACGTATTTTTTGGAATTCCCCGGGTCTTTGACCAGATAGAACCAATGGCTTCGTGGATTTGAAGCTCGGCCAGTGACCATGCCTGTAGCAGGTAGGAACTGATCTGCAAGCCTGAGGGCATCAGGATCATCAATGTCGATATCGACCAATCCATTCGACTGATCCCCAAGCAATAGGCCTAGATTACACTTCTCCGAGCCAATGCGTTGCTCGGCGTATTCCCAGGTCAGGGAGCCCTTTTGCCACTCAGGCTCTGTAGGCTGCTTAGACTTGTATTTAACGAGCACAGGCTTAAAGCCTTGCTCTTTGTAGAATTTGACCGCCTTCAAGCAGGTCCCTGCCACAGGCTCTAAATTATTAATTTGAACACTATTCTTAGCCGTATTGTTTTCTAACACTTTACCTTTCTCCTAAAGCCGCACTTAGGCGACTCCCGCGTTATAGAATGCCAGAGCGCACGGATGCGGAGCCGTGCGATAGCCTACCTCCCGTAGCGAGAGGAAACTTCGAAATCTGATTCTTGTTTCAAGGGGTTAGGCCCAAAATTTGGCCAAGTCGAGAAGCGAGGAACTCAGAATATGCCGTCAATATTTTTTGATTATAACTCAATGCTTCAAATAAGTCAATGAAAATAGGGCTTTCTAACACTTTTTATTTTATGCCTTGGATTATCAGATACATGAATATGCAGATTTCTGAATTCCATATTCGATGTTGTAGGCAGAGAAATTGAGGCTCAAAAGCACTCACCCCGGGGATGCTGGAAGGCTGGAGTGACCTAAGTGACATCACTTTCCAAACCTTTTGTATTTATTCGATATAGAAGAGTTTTAGTTTCTTAGGTCACTCAGGTCACTGGTCCTAGCCCTGGTCATTTCATCTGCCGCTTAAGTTACTAGTTCTAAAAAGTAAAAATTATAGAGGCCGGATATACAAGCGCTTCGCATCCCCCGGGTGGCTGATGCCCCCCCCGGCAGGGTGCCTTGATCCTATTCACAATGCGGGTAAGTCAAAGAACCCCGGAAATTTCATCCTGGGAATCGATGTTTCGTTACGGGCCGAACTTTACAGTTTGCCTAGAGTTCCTCGCTGGTGACTCTGAGGACGAATCCTTGGGGCATGCCTTAGTAGAGGGATTGGGGCAATACCACGCACGGACGAGCCCAATTAAGAGATGGGATTCCTAGATCTAAAAGCTGGATCGCCTATGGGCACATTTGGGGCACAGTAGGATGTTTGACTTTAGAAGATTTGCTAGACACCATCACACGATACAGATTAGATAATGCCTATCGGCCAACGAGTTAGAGGCTCGGGGGCGTAGTTCAGTTGGTTAGAACGTCGGCCTGTCACGCCGAAGGTCGCGGGTTCGAGTCCCGTCGCTCCCGCCATTTTCTCAAATCAAAGCCCTCTATAGACCCACATAGAAATGCGCTCCACCACCTTTGACCAGGCGGGCAGCGTTCTCTAGCGTACAGTTGAATTGATTTTTGAACCTTGAGGAAGTGCCGTGAACTTTAAAATTCATGCTGTTGTGTTTGGGGTTGTCATTTCAGCGCTGACCAATACGACCTGGGCCGTTGATAAGCCCATCGTTTTGGTCGCAGGTGCGGCTGGCCAAACTGGAACTCACATTGTTCGAATATTGAATGAAAAAGGTTTTGCGGTGCGCGGCTTGCTGCGCTACGGCGATAAGCCTGATAGCAACAATGCAGCCCTGGCTGAATGGATTGAAGGCGACGTGCGCGAACCGCAAAGCCTGAAGCCTGCATTCGCCGGAGCCGCATATGCCATTTCTGCGATTGGATCACGGGAGAAAGACGGACCAAATAATTTTGAGAATGTCGATTGGCTAGGCAACCGCAACCTGATCGACGCGGCAAAGAGCGCGAGCGTAAAGCATTTCGTGCTAATGACCTCGGGCTCGGCAGGAACCGGCGACTGGAATGACCCGCAAGTCCTGCGCTTCGGGGCTGGGCGGCTGTGGAAAGGCAAAGCTGAAGCACATTTACGCGCAAGCGGATTAACTTACACCATCGTCGCTCCGGGTGGATTGCGCGACTATGCAGGAGGCGAAAAAGGAATTCTGTTACGCCCACGCAACCAATATTCAGTAAGCGTGATTTCGCGCGCTGATGTTGCTGCTGTGATGGTTGAATGCCTCATGAACGTTGCCTGTAATGCCAAGACCATCACCACGGTTAATTCCGATCAACTCAAACCGGGCGAATGGACAAAGACGTTGAGCGCATTGCCCCCTGACACACCGACGACAATTCGCGGCGCGGCCGCACAAGAATAAACCAAAGGAACTCTATTATGAGCCGCGACGTTGTTTTTATCTCAGGGGTGCGCACTGCCATTGGGACGTTCGGTGGGTCACTGAAAGATTTTGCACCAACGGTTCTGGGTGGCTTGTGTGTGAAAGAAGCCGTGCGCCGCGCTGGTGTAGACCCCACTGACGTTGGCAGCTGTGTGTTTGGCAATGTCATTCACTCTGAGGCCAAAGACATGTACATGGCGCGCGTTGCAGCCATCAACGGTGGCTTACCCATCGGCACTCCTGCGTTGACCGTGAACCGCCTTTGCGGCTCGGGGCTGCAAGCCATTGTCTCAGCCGCACAGCAGATCATGCTGAGTGATGCTGACATCGCCGTGGCAGGTGGTGCCGAATGCATGAGCCGCGCACCCTATACGATGCCCGCAGGACGTTGGGGCCAGAAAATGGGCGATACCAAGATCATCGACATGATGACGGGTGCTTTGCACGATCCGTTTGGTCATGGCCATATGGGTGTGACAGCTGAAAATGTTGCAGCCAAGTGGAAGATCACGCGCGACGAGCAAGATGC
>JANLSL010000587.1:0-2482 GCA_031362385.1 Alphaproteobacteria bacterium
TTGTCACAGGCGCGCTGTCGGAAGAAACCCTGCCACTGACCCGGCTGCCAGAGTTAGCATTTGCAGGCAGATCAAACGTCGGTAAGTCGAGCTTGATCAACGCGCTGGTGGGCCAACGACAACTGGCCAGAGTGTCTAACACCCCTGGGCGCACGCAAGAGATCAACTTCTTCGAGTTGGGAAACCGGCTTATGTTGGTAGACCTGCCTGGCTACGGCTATGCCCAGGCCCCCAAAGACAAAGCCGTGGTGTGGGCAACGTTCATCCGGCGTTTTCTAAAGGGGCGTACCCAGTTGCGCCGCGCCCTGGTGCTGATCGACAGCCGCCACGGCATTAAGCCCCACGACGAAGATATTATGAAGTTGATGGACGAATCGGCTGTGAACTATCAGGTCGTGCTGACAAAGATCGACAAAATTAAACCCGCCGAGCTGGCCAGCTGCCATGCAGCCGTCAGCGCAGCCATTGCCAAGCATGTGGCCGCACACCCAGCTGTTCTGGCCACTAGTGCTGCCGAGGGAACCGGCCTGGCAGAACTAAGAGCCGCCTTGTCAGAGTTGGCATTGCCAGAGTAGGTGTTACCCCCAATAATCTAGGACGACGATTGAGAACGAGGATCAGCGATGAACGGTGAACGGGTTACCCCGACAGATGATTGGCTGGCGAAAGCAGGCGTTCTTGCTGATGCATTGCCGTTCATGCGTGAACATGCAGGCGAGACCGTTGTCGTAAAATACGGCGGACACGCCATGGGTGACGACACCGTGGCCCAAAATTTTGCCCGTGACATCGTGCTGCTCAAGCAGGTCGGCATTAATCCAATCGTCGTGCACGGCGGCGGACCGCAAATCGGCGCGATGCTGGAGCGCCTTAAAATCAAAAGCTCGTTTATCGACGGCTTGCGCGTCACCGATGCTGACACCGTCGATATTGTAGAGATGGTGCTGTGTGGGTCGATCAACAAGCAAATTGTCACAGCAATCAACCGGGCTGGTGGCTTCGCGGTCGGCATGTCGGGCAAAGACGGTAACTTGATCCGAGCGCAAAAATTGCGCCGGACCAAGCGCGACCCTGGTTCAAATATCGAGAAAATTCTCGACCTGGGGTATGTCGGCGAGCCAACCGAGATCAACCCGCACATCCTCGATACCTTCGAGAAGTCTGACATCATTCCAGTGATTGCGCCTATTGGTGTTGGCCCCGCTGGCGAGACTTACAACATTAACGCTGATACTGCTGCGGGGGCCGTGGCCGGTGCCGTGGGTGCGGCGCGTTTGCTGATGCTGACCGATGTTGCGGGTGTTCTTGATGATACTGGGCGCTTGATCAAAGAAATGACGGTCGAGCGGGCCAAGACCCTGATGCAAACCGGAACGATCTCGGGGGGCATGATTCCTAAAGTCGAGACCTGCATAGAAGCGGTGGCCCAAGGCGTTGAGGCCGCAGTCATTATGGATGGGCGGGTCGCCCATGCAGTCCTGCTGGAGTTATTTACCCCCACCGGCGCTGGCACCTTGATCAAGTTGAAATGAGTGCGTCCATCGAGACGTGGGTATTTGATCTCGACAACACGCTGTACTCTGCCAGCACTGGCGTATTCAGCCAAATCGACGCCCGGATGAAAGCATTCATCGCGCGCGAGGTTGGGCTTTCACTCGAAGAAGCCTACGCACTTCAGAAGAAGTACTTCCACGCCCATGGCACCACGTTGCGCGGGCTGATGCTTCATCACGGCACAGACCCCGACGCGTTCCTCGATTTTGTTCACGACATAGATCATGACATTCTTGATGCCGATCATCGGCTTGGAGCAGCGATTGCAGCGCTGCCGGGACGTAAAATCGTGTTCACAAATGGCACGACCTATCATGCGCAGCGCGTGCTCGCCCGCCTTAAGATTGAACACTTAATAGAGGCTATTTTTGATATTCGCGCGGCTGGTTATATCCCTAAGCCAAGTGCTGAGCCCTATCAGAAAATCATTACCGAGCACGGTATCGCACCGCGGCGCGCAGCAATGTTCGAAGACTCAAGCGCAAATTTAAAACCGGCAGCAGATCTTGGCATGAAAACCGTTTGGGTACGCCATCCCAACCCAGTGCACCGTGATTCTGGGAACCACGACCACTGTCATTATATTATTGAGGATTTGGTCGCTTGGTTGGAGACGACGGCGCTTGAAATCAAAACCTAGAGCGAGGCGCGGTTTTGCGACGTGACATCTTTAAACAAGTTCAGTTGCCATTCTAAATCCGCTTTAGTGGCAACGAACCAGCCATCTTTCTACGACCTGATAATTTGATCAGGCATCATGCGCGCAATCTTGAATTGCAGGGTTTCGGCTTGGCTTGGGCTATATTCACCCGCCCACGCCACGGCCAGCTTGCCCTTGGCGCTGGCCGAGCGCACCACTTCAGCAAGGGCCTCAACCGGGATCGAAGCCTTCACCGCGAGTGCAGCAACCGACATCGGCGACAGCCCA
>JANLSL010000646.1:0-2016 GCA_031362385.1 Alphaproteobacteria bacterium
TTGTAAATGGATCGCCGATGTTTTGCACCATGGTGGCGTTGGTTCATCGCGGCCAAACCGTGTGGGGCTTTATTCACGACCCGCTGCAAAACACCACACTGTGGGCGGAAAGTGGAGCAGGGGCCTTTGTCACGTCCGGCACCCAGCAGGCTGTCCGACAAGTTATGCCTCAACCACCTTCTAACGATGCGTCCACGTTAACCGCAGCGCTCTATGACAAAGACCTTGGCCCCATCAAAGGCAAGTTTGCCCGCATCGTACGGTCAGGCTGTGCAGGTCATGACTACTGGGCCGCCAGCAAAGGCACGTTGCACATTGTTTCATTCCGCAACTTGATGCCTTGGGATCACGCGCCGGGTGTGTTGATTCACCGCGAAGCGGGCGGCGTTGGCCGTTTGCTCAAAGGCGCTGACTACAATGCGGGGCGCACTGCGCAGTCTGGTATTTTGTGTGCGCCTAATGATGACATTTGGGCGCGTGTTGTGGCCCTGCGTCAGGCAGAGGGTTAAGACTTACGGAGGCGGCGGGGCCGGGGGGGCCTCATCTTTGCCATCATCGATCTCAACGCCTTTGGCGCTGGCCCCGTAGGCGGGAACTCCCGTGCGTGGATCAATTTTCAACTTGGCAATCAGCTTGGGCGGTGGGTCACGCAATGATCTGATGCGCCAATCATATTGTGTGAACCCCGGCGTACGTGAGGCGCGCACGAACGTGGCATTGTGTTCAAGCACTTCGGCATCCGTAACCACGCGGAACAGGCCGCTCATTTTCAAGCCGACTTCCTCAAAGCGTTTGGCATACATTTTAGCCTGGCCCGAGCCCCCCAGCACAACTCGTGCATCTTCGGTGGTGCTCAGGCGGAACATCGCACCTTGGCGGCTGATAAAATTGAAGCTTTGTTTGTTGCCCGCAAACTGGCCGTCGCGCGCGTATTTTACTTGGAAGCGGCCGCTGCCGAGCGAGTTGATTTCCTTAAACGCAGAATCGCCCTTCAGGAAGGTGAGGTACTGTCTGATCTGCCGGTCGGCATCTTCCTTGCTAATCACGCCGCGCACAATTTGGCCAAACAGGGGAGCATAGGTGATGATGCCGGAATATGAAACGCCATAAGCGCCAGTCGAGGTAAACCGCACTTCGGTTTCGAATTGTTCGGGCAGCCAGCAACTGGCTAATACGGCCAGCGCTGTGATGGCGCTGCCGACATAAATGATGATTCGTTTCAATGCGGTTGTGCGCACGAGTTAAGACCAAGCTTTAACAAAATGTCGTCCTCGGACTTGATCCGAGGACCCAGGGTTTCCATCACGAATAGGGCACTTTACCCTGGATACTCGTGTCAAGCACGAGCATGACGGAGGTCGTAGATCGTTTACGACTTCTCTTCGGTCTTGGCTTGGCGCCACAGGTTTTCCATTTCATCTAAGCTGGCCTGGGCGGGTGATTTGCCCTGGGCTGCCAGCAACTCCTCAATACGGCGAAACCGGCGTTCGAACTTCAGGTTCGTGCCCCGCAGCGCCATACCGGGGTCGATATTGACCTTGCGGGCCAGGTTAACGCAAGCAAACAACAAGTCACCAATCTCATCGGCCAGTTTTTCTGGGCCCATGTTGGCGGTCATGGCTTCTTTGATTTCGCCAATCTCCTCGTCGATTTTATCCAGCACTTGTGCGGCCTCGGGCCAATCGAACCCTACGCGCGCGGCTCGCTTTTGCAATTTCTCGGCGTGTTTCATGGCGGGCAGGGAGGCTGTCATACCATCCAGCGCACTGGCTGCTTGCCCCGTTGCCGCCTGCTTGTTAGCCCGCTCGGCAGCTTTATGTTCCTCCCAACGCGAATTTTGTGCACCCACGCTGGCAATTACTTCATCGCCGAACACATGCGGGTGGCGGCGGATCATTTTCTCGCAAATGGCGCGCACCACGTCCTCGAACTTAAAGTGCCCGGCTTCCTCGGCCATGCGCGCGTGGTACACCGACTGAAACAACAAATCGCCCAATTCGTCTTTCAGCGCTGCCA
>JANLSL010000686.1:0-2006 GCA_031362385.1 Alphaproteobacteria bacterium
GGCTCAAAAAGCGCCTTACGGCGTCGATGTCGAGGCGGGTAAGACCTATTATTGGTGCGCATGTGGTCGCAGTGCCAAGCAGCCGTTCTGCGACGGTTCGCACAAAGGCACGGGTTTGGCGCCAATGGCCTATGCCGCTGAGCAGGCGGGCAAGGTTTGGTTTTGTGGCTGCAAGGCCACCACAAAATCGCCGCTGTGTGACGGTACCCACAAGAAGCTATAAGCTGACCTTCTCATTTCGTATTTCTGGCATCCGACGTTCATGAACATTCTTTCCATTGCCCGTACTACTGCGGTTTTTGCCCTTGTTGGGGCTGCGGTGTCGAGCTGCACCAACAATACGCTGCCACCGTGCCCATCGGTACGAATCGACAGCACCACCGCGCGGTTGACCCAATTCAAAGAAGGGCCAGGGCGCGACATCAAAGACGTGGAATACCAGGCTGAGCTGGTGGCTTATCAAGGCGCATGCTCGTTTTCTGAAAAGGGCGTTGAGGTGCAAATGGACCTTGATGTGGCCCTAGCGGCGGGGCCTGCAGCCAAAAAAGACCCTGCGGCGCTGTATTATTTTGTTGCTGTCCCGCAGTTGTTCCCTAATCCGGTGGGCAAACGCGTATTTAAATTAAATCAAAACCCCCCGACCAGCCCAGGGCAGAAGGAAAGGGTTAAGGAAAACGATATCCGCGTCTTTATCCCGCTGAAGAAAGACGAGCCTGCGGCCGCCTATGATGTCTACGTCGGGTTGCAATTGACCACTGAACAGCTCGATTACAATCGTAGCCAGCGCAAGCCATAAGTTATCCACATTTATTGTCGGATTCAGTGGTGGTCTGGCGTTGACCTCGTGGCCCGACTTCGCCAAAGTCCGCGCCTACCGTGTAACCCCACGGAAGAGACCGCTCGTCGATGTGGAGTCGATATTGAGCGGCGCCGAAGGAGAAACCGCCCTCGGAAACTCTCAGGCAACCGGACCGTGGGGTAAGTGGTACTCTGGAAAGTAGACCGGTGGGGCTTGCCCCGCTGATCTCACCGAAGATGTAAGCCAGGACATAAATTTCCTGGTGAATCTTTCAGGTTCTAGGACAGAGGGGGGCGCTCGATAGCAGGACTCTGAGTCTGCGTCGGGTGAACCCAGACCGTCCGGAGTACCCTTTGGCCGACGCCACTCTCAAGACCACACCGCTGAATGCGCTGCACATCTCGCTGGGTGGCAAGATGGTGCCTTTCGCCGGGTACAGCATGCCGGTGCAATATCCCTTAGGGGTGCTCAAGGAACATCTGCATACCCGCGCGCAAGCCGGGCTGTTCGATGTCTCGCACATGGGCCAGGCCGAACTGGTGGGCGATGATGTTGCGGGGGCACTTGAAAGTTTGATCCCGGGTGATCTCAAGGGACTAGCCGCGGGACGGATTCGGTATTCGACGCTGTTGAATGAAACCGGCGGAATCATCGATGACTTGATGATCACGCGCCCAGCCGAGGCTGGTTCAGGGAATAAACTTTTTCTGATTGTGAATGCCGCCTGCAAAGAAACTGATTTCGATCACATCGCGCGTCATCTGGGCAGTCGCGCGCAATTAAAGCGGTTTGAAGATCGCGCCCTTTTGGCGTTGCAAGGCCCAGCGGCGGTGGGGGTGTTGGCGCGTTTTGTGCCAGCCTGTGCAGCGATGCCGTTTATGTCGAGCCGCGTCGACACATTTGCGCTGCCAGGCGCGGCCGTCGAAGTGCGGTTGTTTCGTTCGGGCTATACCGGCGAAGACGGTTATGAAATCTCTATCCCTCGTGATCAAGCCGAAGGCGTTGCAAAAGCGCTGTTGGCGCAGCCTGAGGCGCAGCCCGTTGGCTTGGGTGCGCGCGACTCATTGCGCCTTGAAGCAGGTTTATGTCTGTATGGCAGTGATATCGATACCTCCACAACGCCCGTTGAAGCTAACCTGACCTGGATTATTGGCAAGCGCCGCAAACTTGAAGGCGGCTTTCCTGGTGCTCCACAGATCATCACGCA
>JANLSL010000704.1:0-2501 GCA_031362385.1 Alphaproteobacteria bacterium
GACGAACGCCAGTGGCGTCGGTTACGCGCAGCGTTCCGGTGCGGATTAGGTTGCGAAAGACAAAATCAAACGGCTGCATATGCGGGAAGTCCTTATCCACCTTATCCAAAAAGAATCAGCGGTACGCCCACTGCCAAAATAGCGACGCCCATGACTTTCGGGCGCGTTATTGGCTCAGCAAACATCATACGACCGACCACCAGCGCGGCCAATAACCCTGTCACACGCTTCAGGCCTTCAACCACGGCCACCATGGTGATTTGGTATGCTGCCAACTGTAGGCCGTAGCCAAGGCCCGCTGATATGGCCGCCCCGGCCATTGGTAGCGCACTGCCTGGCGGTGGAATCAGGCCGCGCACACCGCTAAGGGCGATGATCCAAATACCACTGACGGCCATAATTGCCATGACTTGAATCAATCCATGCATCGGAACCGACGATGCGGTGATGCATAGTTTATCGAACACTGGCGTCAGTGACCACGCGACTGCCGTTCCCAACATGAAGGGGGCTCCGGCCTCGCGGCGCAGAGCTTGCCAAGATGCCCCAACGCGCGCACCGTCACCGTGGGGCATGTAAAGTGCGAACAACCCTATGACGATCAGCCCCGTGCCGCTCATTTGTTGCAAGCTCATAACTTCTCCGAGCACCACAGCACCTGTGCCCGTCGTCAATACCGGCACTAAAGCCAGGAGCGGAATCATCAAGCTCAGTTGCGAGCGTCGTACAGCCGCGACAAAGAACAAATTGGCCGCCAGGCCCAGGGCCACGTCGGCCACGCCCGGGATCCAGTACGCTGTCGTGAAACGGATATCGCCAGTGAAGGCGAGCCAGCCCGCGAGTATGGGAATTTGGCCAGCCATGAAATAAAATAAAACAAGCGCATTGGGGCATGCGACTGGCACGGCCTTGCGAAAATAATCGGCAGCGGCAAAACCGATGCCGCACCCCAAACTCAACACAATCGCGGAAAGAGATACAGTGAGCATTTGTTTGTTTTTACGGAAATATAGCGCTCAGTCCCACGGCGTAGCCCGGTGGTCAAGCCCTTAGGAAATCAGCGCGCTGCGCCTTGAGCTATCTGTTATAAGGAGATGGCCATTGACCTGTTCCGGTTCGGTCCCCATGTTGGGGTATATACCTTAAACCTTTAGCGTAGAGCCCATGCCTGACTTTATTCGCGATGCCATTGATCGGTTGAAATCCAGCTGGAGCGCTGTGCTTGAGCGCGTGACGGAGCCCTTTAAGCGGGTCGATGCGACGGGCGATGAGTCTGCGTCATCTCCAGGGCGCTCGCGGCGGCCGTGGTGGATCGCAAGCTTAGTGGCGGCGTTCTTGGTGGTCTATTACCCGCTTGGAATGGTGTTGTATCAAACCATTGATGACGACGTCGATATGCAGCCCGCCCCGCTCTACTCAGTCGAGGGTGGTAGTCGCGCGGTGGCGATTGTTGTCACCATGATTCAACAGCAAACCGAATACTGGTCGCCCAATAAACCCTTTTGGATGCCAGCAGCTGCGTTGGATAACATGCCGAATTATCAATTGGGCATGATCTACGCCATGTCGCGCTTTGGCATTGAGCTTGGTGATTACCTGGGCCGGGTGCGTGGTTCCAGCGCGATGGACCCGAACCTTGATCAAGCTGCCGGTTTGCTTAAGTACAATGGCACGACATGGTATTGGGGGCAGGGCAATCTGTTGCCGATGCCGACCGCTGAGTCGCGCTACCGCGAAGCGGCTCAAGCTTTGATGCGCTATAACCGCAGTGTCGCTGAAGGTAAAAGCAACTTTGATCGCAGGGCTGATAATCTGATCGCATTTCTAGACCGCGTTGCGGCTGATCTCGGCTCGGCCAGCTCAGAATTAGACTCACGTGCGTCACAAACAGGTGGTGGATATTTTGATACCAAAGCTGATGACGTATTTTATGAGGCCAAGGGGCGACTGTACGCCTACCACATGATCTTGCGCGAATTGGGTGTGGATTTTGAAGCCGTGATTGCGCAAAAACAAGCCACGGGCATCTGGACCAACATGCTGCAAAGCTTGCGCAAGGCCGCCATCATGGACCCCCTCATTGTGGCCAACGGCGCGCCCGGAAGTTTGTTCGTCCCATCGCACTTGTCTCAGCTGGGCTTCGATTTGCTGCGCGCGCGCACGCAAATTCGCGAAGCAACTGATGCGTTACAGAAGTAAAGATTCTATCGATGTCGAAGGTTGTCAAAAGCGAAGAGCAATGGCGTCAGGAATTGTCAGACGAGCAATTCCATATCTTGCGCCGCAAAGGCACCGAGCGTGCGTTCACGGGCGAGTATGAGAAGTACAAAGGCGAGGGCGTGTTTAAGTGTGCCGGCTGCGGCCAAGTGCTGTTTGATGCCGCCACGAAATACAATTCCGGCTCAGGCTGGCCCAGTTTTTATCAACCGGTGCAAGCCGCAGCCGTTGACGAACACACCGACAGCACGCACGGCATGACGCGCGTTGAAGTGACCTGCTCG
>JANLSL010000706.1:0-9349 GCA_031362385.1 Alphaproteobacteria bacterium
GAAAATGATCAAAGTGTGGCGCGACGAAGCACCTGAAACCGTGTTTGATCTGTATGATCGCCAGCGCAGGCCATTAGCGCAGAAATACGTGCAAGCCCAATCGATCCAGAACAAAGAAACCCTGCAAGCCAAAGATCGGCAAGCGGCTCATAAGCGCTTTGAAGAATTACGCAGCACCGCCGACGACCCACTGCGTCACAAAGCCTTTTTGATGAACTCCAGCCTGATCAATATGGCGCGTGAAGCCGCGGCAATTACTTAGAGCAAGCAGCGTTAAGTTGAAATCGGACTGCTTGCTCTAATTTATTACTTGGTCGCGTCGTTTTTGCGGAAAACCGGTATCCACTTTTCCGCACAACGCTCTAAATTAGTGCGAAGCCTTTGCGGGGCCGTCTTCAGGCTTGAGCATCAGACGCGCCACACGCCCGCCGTTCTTGACGTGCACCTCAAGGATTTCATCGACGTCTGTTTGATTCGTGTAGCGATACCACACGCCGTCCGGGTAAATCACCATGGTTGGGCCTAATTCACAGCGGTCTAAACACCCGGCGGTGTTAATGCGCACACCTTTGAGCGCCATTTCTTTGGCTTTGTCTTTCATATAATTGCGCAACTCGACGGAATTTTTCCGTGCGCAGCTGCCGCGGGGATGATTTTCGGGGCGCACATTCGTGCAGCAAAAAACATGGCATGAGTAAAAAAGCGCTGGGTCAGTCGCCATAACAATCCTTTTTTTGCGTGGCTTGGATTACGTGCGCCAATGATGACACGAGACTTCATGATTGGCTGATGCCGTTTCAAGCATGGGCGCATCATGCGCGCAAACCTCGGTCGCCTTCCCACAGCGCGTGCGGAAAACACAGCCCGACGGCGGATAAAGTGGCGACGGCGGATCGCCTGACAGAATAACCCGCACCTTGGCCCGCTCTCGGTCAGGATCAGGAATCGGCACGGCCGCCATGAGGGCTTGGGTATAGGGGTGGCGCGGTGCGCGGTAAAGCGACTCGCGCTCAGCCAATTCCATCACCTTACCAAGATACAGCACCATGACGCGGTGGCTGATATGGCGCACCACGGCGAGATCGTGACTAATAAAAATCAGTGACAAGTTGAAAGTTTTTTGCAGATCCATCAGGAGATTAATCACCTGTGCTCGGATCGATACATCAAGGGCCGACACCGGCTCGTCACACACAATCAGCTTGGGCTTCATAATCATGGCGCGCGCGATGCCAATGCGTTGACATTGCCCCCCTGAAAATTCGTGGGGATAGCGATTGACCATGACTGGCAATAAACCCACCTTAGCCATGATTTCTTGCACCTTGGCGGTACGCTCGGACGCTGACAGTGCTGGGAAAAAATTCCGCAAAGGCTCGGCGATAATATCGCCCGCAGTCATGCGCGGATCGAGACTGGCCAATGGATCTTGGAAAACAATCTGTAAGTCTTGGCGGGTTTTTTTGATGGTATTTTTGTCGGCTTGAGTCAGATCAGATCCCAACCACGACACCGCACCTGACGTTGCTGGAACCAACTGAAGAACCGCACGACCCAGCGTAGATTTTCCACAGCCAGATTCGCCAACAACGCCTAACGTTTCGCCCGCCTGAAGATCGAAGCTCACGCCATCGACGGCTTTTAAGAGCTGAAACTCACCAAATACCAGCCCGCCGGTGCGAACGGGGAAATGCACCTTCAAATCGCGAACTTGAAGAAATGGCTGGTTCATCATGCCGCCTTGATGTCTTTGAAGCAGGCTTTGGCACGCCCCGCAGCAATGGCCTCGAGCGCAGGCCGTTCGCGCGTACAACGATCCATCACATGCGCACACCGCGGGTGAAACGAGCACCCCCCAGGAAGGCGTTGCAAGTTTGGAGGCTGGCCAGCGATGGTGGTCATCAACCCCTCGCCCACTTCGTCGAGGCGGGGCGTACAGGCTAAAAGTCCCTTGGTGTAGGGATGGCGCGGGTCATTGAAAATACTGCGCACGTCACCCACCTCGACGATGCGCCCTGCGTACATCACGGCCACGCGGTCAGCCAAACCGGCAATCACGCCTAAATCATGGGTGATTAAAATCAACGCGGTGTTCAGGCGTTCTTTCACATCGCGCATGATATCGAGAATTTGCGCCTGAACTGTGACATCAAGTGCCGTGGTTGGCTCATCGGCGATGATTACTTCTGGGCGACACAGCAGCGCCATGGCAATCATCACGCGCTGGCGAAGGCCACCTGATAGTTCATGCGGATACATATCAAGCCGCCGCTCGGCTTCGGGGACTTGAACGCGCTTGAGCATCGCGAGGGATTGTTCGCGCGCCTCGGCAGCACTGGCCGCGCGATGACGGACCAGAACTTCGCCCAATTGACGGCCAATTTTCATGTGCGGCGTCAGCGAGGTCATGGGGTCTTGAAAAATCATGCCCATGCGGTTGCCGCGCACCTCGTTGAGTGTGGCTTCATCAGCCCCAATTAAGTTTTTATTGTCGAACAAAATCTCGCCGCTAGCTTTGCCGTTCGCAGCCAACAGCCCCATCGCCGCCATAAACGTTTGACTTTTGCCCGAACCCGATTCACCAACTATGCCGAGGCACTCACCTTTGTTCAGCGACAGCGAAACATCGTTGACAGCAGAGACTTCACCATCTTGGGTACTAAAGCGAACATTGAGGTTGCGAATATCGAGAATGGGCATCGTGGCTATCGATCTTTCGGGTCAAGCGCATCGCGCAAGCCGTCGCCCAGGAAATTGAAGCAAAAAAGCGTCACGGTCATTAGCAGGGCGGGCACCAACAACGCGCGCGGTGTGGTTTCCATTTCGGCCGCACCCTCATTTATCAGCATTCCCCAACTGGTCATGGGCTCTTGAATGCCTAAACCCAAAAAACTCAAAAAACTTTCGATCAAGATCACCTGGGGTATGGTGAGTGTGACGTAAATGATAACCACGCCCAGCACATTAGGAACGATGTGCCGCGCGATAATCGAGGCGGTTGAGCCGCCCGCAGCGCGCGCCGCTTCGATAAATTCTTTGTTTTTGAGTGTCAGCGTTTGGCCACGCACAATGCGCGCCATCGTCAGCCACTCAATGCAGCCAATGGCCAGAAACATCAGAATAAAGTTTCTGCCAAACAGCACCATAAGAATAATCACGAAGAACGTCAGGGGCACGGTGTACATCAGGTCAACAAATCGCATCAGCAGTTGATCGACCCGACCACCCAAGAAGCCCGCAACCGCGCCAACTGTCACGCCAATCAGCAACGCCACAAAAGTTGCTAGAATGCCCACCGTCAGCGAAATTTGCCCGCCAAACAGGACGCGTGAGAGCAAGTCGCGCCCCAGCGTGTCGGTGCCAAGGTAATGGCCAGTCTCAATGCTGGGGGGGTTGGCTTCCATCCGCTCCCAGTCAATCTGTTCATAATTCCAGGGCAGAAACTGCGGCACCAAAAAGCAAGCCAGCGCTACAAGCACAAGAATAACCAGACTCACGAGGGCAGCCCGGTTCGCTAAAAGACGGCGCAGTGCATCTTGCCACAAGCTGCGCCCTTGAACGTCTTCAGCTGCCGCGAGTGCTGCACCATGCGGAGATGCCAGATTAATATTGCTCATGCGATGGGCTTACTCATAGCGCACACGCGGGTCGAGCAGGCCATAGATCACATCGACAACAATGTTCATGACGATGATGAGTGAGGCACTGAGAATGGTAACACCCATCACCAGGGTATAATCGCGATTGAGTGCGCCTTGCACGAAGTAACGACCAATACCGGGAAGTTGAAAGATGGTTTCAATGACCATCGAGCCGGTGAGCAGAAAGGCAAGGCCGGGCCCTAAAAAAGTAACCACAGGAACCATTGCGGTCTTCAGCGCATGACGAATCACAACCTGACGAAATGGCAAACCCTTTGCGCGGGCTGTGCGTACATAGTTCTGGCGTAGCGCTTCAATCATGCTGGCGCGGGTAATGCGCGCGAGATAGGCGATATAGACCAGCGACAAACAAAAGACTGGCAAAATGCGGTGCTTGATTTCACCGCCCTCCCAGCCACCCGCTGGCAATTGAAAGGGGGTATCCTTGAGAAAGATTGCAAAAATGAGAATCAAAATTGGCGCGATGACAAAACCAGGCACAACAATGCCAGTCATGCCGAGGCCCATAATAGTGTAGTCGCCTGCACTGTTTTGTTTGAGTGCTGCAATAATACCTAACGGAACGCCGAGCATGATCGCCAAAATTATTGCCGACAAGCCATTTTGAGCTGAGACCGGAAAGCCCTGGGCAATGAGTTCATTGACGGTGAAATCTTTGTACTTAAACGATGGCCCAAAATCGCCGCGCACTAAATCAGCGCCGTAGCTGATGTACTGCTGCATCATCGGCTTATCGAGATTATAGGCGGCACGGAGATTGGCTAGAATTTCGGGCGGCACGGGGGCATCGCCATCAAACGGGCCGCCGGGGGCCACTCTCATCAGGAAAAAGCACACTGTAATGATCGCCCACAGGGTGGGAATGGCAATCAATAAACGCCGCGCGATAAACGAAAGCATTGCCCCCCCTAACTCATCCGGCTCAAAACCAACCGCTTGATCTTGGTAAACCATAGCGGCCTTAGCAGGCAACGCCAAGCATTCACGTTGTTTTGAGGTTAGCGCGGCGCAGGTGCGAGATAGCGTAACAAGTGAATATGGGCAGCATTGGGACTGAGGCCCGTGTACTTTGCCTTAGCAATAACACCGGCTGGATAAAACAGCAGCGGCCACGCCACCTGATCTTCGATCAGCACGCCTTCGGCCTGACGCAGCAGCCCCACATAAAACTCAGGTGCGATTTCAATATCGGCATTTGTCAAAGATTGTTCAAACATCTGCTCGCGATAGCGCGTCGCATTCCAAGGACCCGCCCCTTGACTATAGCCACTGAGTATTGAATCAAGGGTGGCGGCTTGCTGCCACGCCGTGGCCACAGCGGCATCATAGTTACCATCGCGCAGAGCTTGCTCATAGGCCGACTCAGAACGTGCCATCACATCAACCTTAAACCCCAACTCGCGCCAAGCTTTAGCAACGAACTCAGCGATGGCCTGATGCATTTGTCCCATCGGATAAACCAGACGCAAAGGGGGGATATGCGATGGATCAATATCTAACAGCAAGGCCTCAGCGACGATGCGCCGATCAGCACGATTTAGTTTAGCGTAAGGCGCACGGAAGGGCGAATACGGCGGCGCAGGTACAATATTAAATGCGGGCTCTGCGCCATCTAGCCGAAGGGATTTGATAAGCTCGGCGCGATCAATCACCATTCCCAAGGCATGGCGTAATTCGCGGCTATCGAGTGGGGGGTGTGAGACGTTAGCCAGCAGCAGGTAGCTATCAAGCCCCTCGCCTTCAATGCTGATGCGATTTTGAGGTCGATCGCTGCGGGGTTCGGCCGTAAATCCAAAAACGAGATCGATCTCATTCTTGCGCAACGCATCGCTGGCTTCAGGCAGTGATGCAAACGCGCGCAGTTCGATTTTTTCGAACACTGCAGGAGCAAAGAATTGTTGATTCTTTGACAGCCCATACCCCACTGACTCTGGGGTGAGGGTGTAGGGCCCGTTGCCGATAACCGAGTCAGGTGTTGCCCACTCAACTTTTGATTTTGTCATACGATGAAGTGGGACCGGCATAGCCACCGGCTGAGCGAGAAGTTGCAAAAACCTTTGCGAAGGGGCGTTCAGATGAAACTCAACTGTGCGCTGATCTCGCGCTGTGATGCCTAGTTTTTCGCCAGGCCCCAGGGTTCCCAATCGAAACTTCTCAGCATTTTTGATCGTCAGAAGTTGGGCTGCAAACGGGGCCAAAGTCGTTGGATCAAGGGCGCGCTCGAAACTTTTGACAATAGTTGTCGCATTCAACGCCTGGCCATCAGACCAAGCCAAATTATCGCGCAAGGTAAATGTGTAAACTTCCTTTTCAGGGCTGATGCTCCAACTTTCAGCAAGGCCTGGGACAACCTTGCCTTCAGGATCAAGTGTAGTGAGCCCAACAAATAGTTCGCGCGCGAGAATCTGCTCACTGCGGGTAACGGCCAGATGCGGGTCAAGTTGCACTGGTAAAGAATGCAAGCCAAGGCGCAAGGCGGTCTGGGCATGACTAGGCCACGCCCAGGCCAGCGCAATCGCCAGAAAAGAAAAAAGTAAAAAGCGCCAGCGGTCCATGGTGGCACTGAAAACGATTTATGCGATCTCGGCAATCACCGTGTTTGCCAGGGTCCCGACGTTTTCAATTTCGACCTCAACCCGGTCCCCAGGCTTGAGCCATGGCGAGGGGTTGCGCCCGGCCGCAACACCAGCAGGCGTGCCCGTGGCAATGACATCGCCGGGCTCCAGGTGTGTGAAAGCTGAAATATAGGAAATGATGTCGGCCACCGTATAAATCATCTCGGCGGTGCTGGCATTTTGCATCACTGTCCCATTCACGCGGGTGACCAGTCTGAGATTTTGCGGATTGGGCACGGCGCTTGCCGGAACCAGCCACGGTCCACACGCGCCAGATGAATCAAAATTCTTACCGGCCGTAAACGAGTGCTTCTGATAGTCGCGCAAGCTGCCGTCCATGAAACACGAATAGCCCGCGACGTGTGATAGCGCTTTATCCCTGGAGATATGGCGCCCGCCGCGCCCAATGATAACAGCCAGCTCGCCCTCGTAGTCAAAATGCGATGACGAGATGGGGCAGACGATGGATTGCTTATGGCCCACCAACGACTGTGGCGTGCGAATAAAAAGATTGGGGTTCTTGGGAACCTCACCCCCCATTTCGGCAGCGTGGTCGCGGTAATTTTTACCAACGCAGATAATGCGCGTGGCATCGGGCACCACCTGATGCAACACCACATGATCTAAGCGCACGGTCGGTTTGCGTTTGGCAACAACTGCCCTCAAGTTATCGAGCGGGCCGGTTGCCAAAACAGCCTTCAATGAAGGCCCAACATCAGACAGGTCAACGATGTCATCACCGACCACGGCACCGAAAGCGGCGCCATGGGCATGCTCATAACTCAGGAACTTTAATGTCTCCATCTTATCGCCCTGCCGAGTAAAAATGCACTGCCGAGTATTATGACACTATCAGCCGTAGATGTGCGGGTAAACGCGTGAGCGCGGTTTATGGCATATCGCTTCGATTTCAATGCGCGCGGCGGGGGCAAGCAAATCAACCCTCACGGTTGATCGGGCTGGGTACGGTTCTTCAAAATACGTGACATAGACGCGGTTAAATTCTGCGAAGTCCTCCGCGTGGGCCAGCCACACTGTGCACTTGACCACATCTTCCATGCGGCAGGCGGCCTTCTCCACAGTGGCTTGAAGACGTTTCATGACCGCGTGGGTTTGGTGGGTGATGTCACCAGTCACGAGCTGGCCTTCCTCATCCTTGGGCAAAAGGCCTGAGATAAACACCAAATCACCCGACCGAATTGCTGTCGACAGTGGGTTGGTCTCGCCATCGGGCAATGAGCCCGTAACACCGGCTAGATACCGCGGCATCAGTGCCGTCTCCTGAGGTTGAAGCGCAGCGCCAGCGTGGCTTGAACTGCGCCGCCGGGCAAGGGCTTGGTTACTTCGGCACCTCAGGAAAAAAGCCGATGTCGTAAATGCCCGTACCCTCACGCAAGGGCTTAATATTTTTCTGATATTCTTCCGAGTTCCAGAATTCCATGGCCTTCTCGATCGACGGCCACTTCGATACCACGACTGATCGACCTTGCAGGTAATCACCATCGACGACCGATTGCGCTGGGCCACGAACCACATACTCACCGCCGTATTTGGCCACGAGCTCGCCTGCTTTTTTGACGTACTCGGAAAGAGCCGCCGTGCGGTTGGTCAGTTTGACCAGCGCCACTTGATAGATTGCCATGTTCGTCTCCTGTTGAGTAATAAGGCCGTTGATTTAGTAGGTTTCGACCAGACGGCCAAACCCCAAAAGCTTATCGGTGATGCCAAGGCTGCGCAGGCCAGCCCAATAGGTGACGGTATTGACTGTTAATACTGGCTTGCCCAGCCGACGTTCCATATCCGCAACCAGCCTTACCATGGCTGAGTTCGTGCCCACCTTGATGATGCACTCAACGCCGGGTACGTTGATTTCATCAATGGTAGAGTTCAATAACGCGGGCGTGGCGGTGGCGATATCGAGCGGGGTGAGGTGCTTGAGCCCCTTGATCGCTAAAACAGAGTAACCAGATTCGGCAAAGAACGCCGCACACGCTTCATCTGCGGGCGGCATCCAGGGCGTGAGGATCGCAACCTTGGTGGGCTTTCCGATAGTCTCAAGCGCTTTGAGGATCGCAAACGATGGCAGCATGACGGGAATGCCGCCCGCCACTGCCTCCATGTGCTTTTTCATGGCCGTAGCGCCAGCCATGCCGCCGACAAACGAATCAACCGAATGGCCGTGGACGATAATGCTAGGCTCGATCGCGGTGAGTAGATCAATTGCTGCATCCATGTCGACCGACTTGCCGAGGAATTTTCTGTAAAGCTCCAGGTCATGGGCGGGGCGTTTGACCCGGCTCATGCGCGAGATATGATTAGTCACCCCCGGCGGCTGCATCGAGGCCATTTCTGGTTCGACAATGGTATTTGAGGCGGGGACCAGAATGCCAATTTTGGCCCGATGACCCAGGGCATCGCGCTTTTTTTCCATCATGGTCCCTTCCCCGCTTGCGAACAGTTACTTTAGCGTCCCGACCGGAATATCGGTTCCCACTTTTCTGGGACGTGCTTTAAGTTAGGGACTTAGCAGCGTCGTTTGATCAATGGCAAGGTCGGTCGTGACCGCCGTTTGAAACGCGGTCGAAGAGCAAGCGGGGGCAGAAATGGGTAAATTTATCTGCAGTGTTGCGATCATCCTTGCGTTAGCGCCGTGGCCTGCTGGCGCAGCCACCTTGCCCGAAACCATGGCGCAGATTATGGCCGTGATGCCTGGCACCTACGACACTGCTGATCAAGTTAAGGACGAAGCCGTGCGCGGTATCCCTGAGGCACAGCGTCACGAGCGCCGCCATGTGATCTATGCCCGCATCGATGCGCCACAGATCGGGCCATACATCTTCTTTCGGCAAGAGCGCAAAGGTGGACCTGAGGGCGAGATTATCACCCGGGGCCTTGTGGTATTTGAGCCTGACGAATCAGCGAATGGGATTCGCATGTGGTTGCGAAATATACCCGAGCCCGCGCGCTTCACCGATTTGCATCTGAAAAAAAACCTATGGGCCCAAGTCACGTTCGATCCAACATACGGCGGGAAATGTCCGTTTCATTGGCGTCTGGCCGAAGGAAAATTGG
>JANLSL010000713.1:0-15064 GCA_031362385.1 Alphaproteobacteria bacterium
CAGGGCTTGGGCCTCAAGCGAAGGCTTGCGGTTATGATACAGAATTTTCATGCCAAAGGCGGTGGCGCGCTGTGCCACCGCTATACCAATCCGCCCCATACCGATGATGCCTAAGTTTTTTCCGGTAAGGTGAATGCCCATCAGTTGGGTCGGTCGCCAGCCCGTCCACGCCCCACTGCGCATGACGCGCTCGCCTTGACCACCGCGTCGCATGGCGCCAAGCATCAGGAGCATTGCGATGTCGGCGGTTGCGTCTGTCAAAACACCCGGCGTGTTGGTGATGATAATGTTTCTGGCTTTTGCAGCCTTGAGGTCAATGTGGTCGGTGCCCACTGAAAATGTCGGCATGATTTTAACAGAGGCGGGCAGGGCGGCGATGGCAGCTGCATCGATCACCTCGGCGGGGCTGATAATAAGTGCTGCAGCGCCTTGCGCATGGGCGGCAAGCATGGCGGGGGTGTAGATCACAGCATCATCACCCAAGCGAACGCGGTAATGGCGCGACAGCCGATCTTCGCACGGTTGAGGCAAGCGGCGTGTGACCGCCACCAAAGGTAATTCCGGCATCTGAAACTCCAACGGGTTCGCAGTTTGTGGTATCACCAGTTGCGCATTTTGAGGAGCGCCAATGATTTTCTTGTTCACTGATTTTGGTCAGGGCGGCCCCTATGTTGGTCAAGTGCGGGCTGTTCTGGCGCGTGGCGCGCCACAAGCTGCGGTTATTGAGATGTTCTCCGATCTGCCCGCGTTTGATCCCAGATCAGCCGCGTATTTATTGCCCGCCTATAGCCAGCATGCTCAACCCGGAGATGTGGTGATGGCTGTGGTTGACCCCGGTGTGGGAACCGCGCGGGCATGTGTGGCGCTGAATGCTGATGGTGTTTGGTATGTCGGGCCAGACAATGGCTTATTGGCCTTAGTCGTGCGCCGCGCCAAAGTGTGTTCGGCATGGCAGTTGGCCGTCCCCGAGGCTGCAAGTGCTACTTTCCATGGCCGCGACGTGTTTGCACCCGCGGCTGCGTCACTCGCCCTTGGCCATACACCGCAGGGCCAGCCGATTGATGCCAAAGCTTTGGACCGCCCCACCTGGCCTGATGACTTGGCCGCCGTCATTTATATCGATCATTACGGCAACGCTTTGACGGGCTTGCGCGTTGATAAATCTGGCCCTGCTCCACGCTTGAGTTTTGGAAGCGCGAAACTAAGTCAAATGCGGACATTTACTGACGCTAACCCTACCGAGGCATTTATGTACGCCAACTCAAATGGACTGTGGGAAATCGCGGTCAGGGATGGCAGCGCTGCTCAGAACCTTGGCCTTTTGGCTGGTGCGGGCATTGACGTTGATGGTTGAGGCCAGCGCGCTTTGCCATAACCGTGGCGGCTCGAAATTGTCTGAATTTCGAATTGTCTATGTAATATCCGTCACATAGACTGCTTGTTAATACTCAGCGGCCCTTGGCATTTGCGCGCAGCGCAAAATATGGCTGGGTCGGGCTGCTCTGGAATGTTACCCAAGAAATTGGATGTGTGATGAGTGTTGCGGTTAAATTTTGGGGTGTGCGCGGGTCGATTGCATGCCCGTCGCCGCAGCATGTTGTCTATGGCGGCAATACCAGTTGCCTGGAAATTTTTGCGGGCGATCACCGGATTATTTTGGATGCCGGTACGGGCATCCGAAATTTGGGATTTGAATTCCTGCGCGATGGCGTGAAAAAAGGGGTGCTGATGCTCACCCACACCCATTGGGACCACATCAACGGTTTTCCATTCTTTGGCCCGGCCTTCATGGCCAACAGCTCGTTCACAATTTGCGCTGGCCATTTGTCGGATACGGGCGGCATCGAGAATGTGCTGGCCAATCAAATGGCCAACCCCACATTCCCAATTCCGCTTGATGCGTTGCAAGCTGAGCTGAACTTTCAAGATTTCAAAGCCGGTGCCAACTGGACCATGGAAGGCGGCGTGAGCATTAAAACGGCACCCCTGAATCATCCCAACGGTTCAACCGCTTACCGCATTGAACATGGCGGCCAGTCGGTGTGCTACGTGACTGATACCGAACACATTATTGGTAAGCCTGACCAAACGATTCTGGCGTTCATCGAGGGTGCCGACGTTGTGGTGTATGACTGCACGTATTCTGACGCTCAATTCAAACCAAAAATCGGCTGGGGTCACTCCACCTGGGAAGAGGGCGTGCGCCTCTGCAAAGCCGCCAACGTGAAACAGCTGGCGATTTTCCACCACGACCCGGACCACAACGACGACTTCATGCGCCAAGTTGAAATCGACGCCCGCGCCATGTGGGATGGCACTTTAGTTGCGCGCGAACAGATGATTATTACGCCGGCTTAGAAGCAACTAAACTACGACCAGCGGCCCATCGGGCGTGGCCAGCGGTTCCGCACCGTTTTTGGTGACCACGATCAAGTCTTCACAATGAATTGCACCCCACCCCAACAATGAGGTTGGGATATCAACCGTCAGCGTCATGTTTTCTTCGAACGTCAAATCAGCAGATGCAACAAAAGGTAACCCATCCCGGTAGGGCTGGTCTGTGTGTTGCAAGCCGACTGAGTGCGGCGAGGCGGCAAATCTAATCCCTGAGTTACCGGTGTAGGCTTTTTTCATCGCGTCCATGCACATCTTGCTGAGTTCAGAATACTTCATGCCGGGTTTGAGTTTTTCCAACACTGTTTCCCAGCCCACCTTGGTGGCGTCCATACACGCCTTGAGTTCTTTTGTGGGCTCGCCCAACACTACGGTGCGGCCGAAGTCGCCATGATAGAAATTTCGCTGCGACACGGCGTCGAACATCATCGGTTCGCCTTCGACAATTTTGCCCTCTGTCAGGCCGCCGATGGTACCTGAGGCCAGCCACATCGCTTTGGCACCACGTTTAGCGGTTTCAGTCATGAATATTTGTTCGATCTCAGGCTTGGTGATGCCTTTGTGAAGCTGTTTAAACATGGCTGTGGCAGCATCTTGGTTGATACGCGCAATGGTTCGCATGTGTTTCAACTCAACAGCTGACTTAATCAGGCGAATTTTGCGAAAGGTATTATCGCCAGGAATGCAAACTGTACTCCGCCCGAGTGTTTTAAGAATCTCGGCGATGCGCATGTCATCCACTGCGACTTTGCCTTTGCTCAAGCCCGCCAGTTCCAGTGCTTTGACCAACGCCCATTCAGGTGTGGCGGCGCGCTGCTCGTTGACCTTCTTGCCAAAGGCGATCCATTTTTGCTCGGCTGGTTTCAGCGCACCGCCCGTCGTCGGCCAAGCACCAACAGGAGCCGCTTCGGGCGCGACCTTGAAATCCCCGGCTTCAATGTATTTGGCCAAGTCTTTGGGGAAGCTATAGGGGATAATTTCGGGATGCTCACGTTGACTGGTGGCAAGGAATTGCAAGTCAGAACCAGCCGTGACCAAAAACGTCGGCTTGGTGGGATCGCGCGGCATCACCGCAAAGCTGGGAATGGCGCGCAGCTTTTGTAATTCGTAGCTGAAGTAATTACCGAGATAGAAAATGTTGACCGGATTGAGGGCAACAATGCCATCGAGCCCTTCGCGCTCCATAATCTCATAGGCGCGGGCTTTGTTGACGAGCAGCCGGCCATCGAAGTCAGCGGGCGGAACGGGGCCCGGTGCCACCATGCCCCAATTGGCTTGTGCATCTTTGGCGGCCAGCATACCACCAGCACCAGCAGCTATGAGTGAAAAAACATCACGGCGTTCCATAGGTGCTCTCCTCAGGTGGGGTGGGGTTGTGTTCGATGATGCAGCTTACTTGGCGTCCTTGGGAATACCAGCCTGAACAAGGTTGACCAGAATACCATCGGCGTCACGGAACATCATTTCGAGAGCTTGTTGCTTCATATTGGGGTTCTCGATCAGGGTCACGGGTGGTGAAATCATTTCATACCCAGCGGCCTGAATTTTCTTGGTCATGCCCCAAATGTCGTTGGTGGGGAAGATCACAGCCACGTCGCCGATGCGTGTGTCAGTGCCCTTCGCGGGCGGCGGCGGCTTACCCTTTTCATTGTAGAGCTGGTAGATGCCGATGTTGCCCACCCCCGACACTCCGGCCATCAGAACAGTCGCGCGCAATTCTTTGCCTTCAGTACCCTGAATAGCGTTGATACCTTTGCCCTTCCAATAATTGTCGAACATCGGTTTAAGGCCAAGGATATCGCGGTAGAGTTTCAGCGAGACATCAATGTCGCGTACAAAGATTGTGGCCCGCGCCATAGGCGCTAAAGCTGACCCAGGAGCAAATACCGGAGGTGGTACTTGCACACGCGGCAATAGGGCCTTTACTTCGCTATCTGTGGCAGTTTGAGCCAGAGCAGGAGCTACAAGCGCGAGTGCGCTTGCAGCTAATAAGATTATGGTGCGGCTATTTGACATGCTCAATACTTGGCTTTCAATGTCAGGCCGAAGGTCCGACGTTCGCCAAGGTAGGCATTGTATTGAACGTTTGGCGCACCCTCAATCACGCTGGCGACATACTTTTTATCAAACAGGTTGCGTGACCACAGTTGCAGCTCGTAGCTGTTGTGTTGAAGGCCAATGCTGGAGTTGACCAACGTGCGCGCCGGGATCCACGAAATGTTAATCGTGTTGACGAATTGCTTCGCCTGATACGAGGCATCTGCTCGCAGATAGTACTTAAGGTCAAAGGTGCCGGGCAGATCGTCTTGCCACTCAGCACCCACGGTGCTTTGCCATTTTGATTGGCGGGCTCCTTGGTTACCACCGATGTCGCCCGACGTTGGGCAAGCCTTATTATCGCAAACCAATGGCACGCGCGCCCAAGACAAATCTTTGGTTCCTTGGGCAAACTTCGCGTTGCCATAGTACAACGTGCCATTGAAGGTGAGGTGGTCGACCGGGACTACAACTCCTTCGAGTTCAACGCCCTTCGAGTTCAACGTGCCAAGGTTACGAATGATCGGCAATGGCAAGGTCGCTGGATTGCCGGGGTCGGGAGCCGAGATTTGAAGGTTGGTCCAGTGTACATAAAATAAATTTCCATTCAGTTGAACGCGCCCGTCGTTGAACGTGTTTTTCGAGCCAAGTTCAAAAGTCCAGTTCTGGTCTTGCCCGTACAAGCGATTTTCGGGGAGTGTCGCGGTGGCGTTAAAACCGCCTGATTTTACGCCCTTGGCCGCAGAGGCGAAGATCATGTGGTCGGGCTGGAGCTTGTAGTCGATGGTGACGCGAGGTGTGAAGGCCTTGAAAACGCCATTGAGCTGAAGCCCAACAAAACTTCCCAGGCCTGCGGTACCGGCCGTGGGAAGGCTTCCTTGGAATTTCTTCTCGCGCGATAACCGCGCTTCGATACCCAGGCGCGCTTTGTCTTCGAGAAATGTCCAATTTAGTTCTGCGAAGGGCGACCAGACGCGGGTTTTGGTGATTGTGCGTGCCAGGGTGGCGTAGACCAGGAACTGTGTCGGGTCAAAGACGTCAATTGCCTTGGTTGGGACCGCCGTTAGGAGTGGTAGTGCCACGAAGTTTTGGGTCGCGTAGTCGCGGCTGTTGGTGAAGTAAAGGCCGACTGCTGCATTGAAAGAACCCTTGTCATCCCATGTTGCGCGGACCTCTTGTGACTCGGTATGGAAGTTGCCGAGCGGGCCGTTTTCGAAGACGCAAAGTCCAGGCAGGAAGAACGTGCAGCCCGGAAGTGTATCTTTATAGCCCAACGATTTGGTATTGGCTTTGATGAGCCCGTATTGATATTTAAAATCAATTGTGTCGGTTGGTTTCCAATCGAGGCCAAGCCGCATAAAATCGGCACCAAGTTGGCGGGCGTAGCCACGCGGGTCGATGGGGATATTGCGCAGTGGAATCTCGCCGCAATAAAGCCGGAACCACTGTCCACCGCCACCCAATCCAGATCCGGCAGGCCGAACGTTCGGATTAAACTGCCCGCAATTCAGGAATTGGCTGTCGGCATTAAGTTCAGCGAACCAATTCTCAGCACGGTGTTCCTCGTTAAAGTCGAAGTTAAAGTAAGATCCTTCGATGGTGAGGTTGTCGACCGGTTGCAATTCAAACGAGCCGGTGAGGACGGTTTTTTCTGATCCGCCAAGGCGGCAGTTCGTCCCCTGGCTGTAATTAATATTGCAAAACGGATGGGTATTTTTCCAGGTACCGTCAAACTCAGAGTAGTCCACGCCCGCGCGCACACGTAAAATTCCTGGCACCAAAGCGCCTGAGGCGGCGGCGATGATGTCGTGGCGGTCGTGATTGCCTATCGTACCAGTGCCTTCGGCCATCCATTGTTCGGTGGGTTTTTTTGAGATGTAATTTACCGCACCCATGAAAGCGTTGCGACCGTAGCGCGCGCTTTGCGGCCCCTTGATGACTTCAATGCGCTCCACATTTCCGAAGCCTAAATTCGTAACGTAATTTCGTGGCAGGTAGATGCCATCGAAAAAGAACGAGACGTTTTGTTCGAGATTGCCTGATACCTGAGTGGCACCGCGAATGACCGGTGAAGTTGCGCCGCCGCCGCCGAAATCTTGGAAGCTGAAGCCAGGGGTGAAGCGGGCGATATCTTTCATATCCTGAATGTTACGCCGCGCCATGTCTTGCGATGTGAACGCAGTCACGGCCAGTGGAATATCTTGCAGCACCTCAGTGCGCGCACGCGCGGTGACGATGATTTCTTCAATTGGCCCGGCTTGGGCCTGTTGCTGTGCCGCCGCGATATTAGGAGCAAAGGAGATTGCCGCTGCTGTTAGCGAAAGAGCCGCCTTGCGCGCGATAGATAAACTTTTTTTTGTCATCTCATCCCCTAATGATTGATGATGGGTCGATGCTACAACCCATGATTAAGCATAGGCCTGAACAGTTAGTCAGGAGACTTAAAATCATGAGCAGTCATCCAGCGAGCACTTTTAAACTCTCGCGGGTTTTGCCGATTCGGCGGATTACGCCAAGCGGTTTTTGCTTCGAAAACAAAGGTCTAGGTCGCCCTGCGTTGCTTACTCATGCTAAAACGGTTAACAAAACTAAGGTCAGCTGGGGCGGGGGGCTTGTTGTAGATGTTCAAGTGGTTTCAAAAGTTACTGCCGCAAGAAGATGCGTTCTTTGTTCTTGCTGGTCGCCATGCTGAGTTGCTTGTGCAAGGTGCGCATGCGCTACGCCAAATGCTCGACGGCGGGCCCAATGTGCTCGAGTGCTGCTCGCGCATCGTGAAACACGAAACCGATGCCGATGAGATCACGCGTGAGGTTTTGTTGGATGTGAAGCGTAGCTTCATTACTCCGTTTGAACGCGGTGACATCCAAAGCCTGATCACCGCGATGGACGACGCGATCGATCAAATGCGCAAGACCACCAAGCTGGTCAAACTGTATGAGATGACGTCGTTTGAGATTCATATGCGCGAGATGGCCGACATTGTCATCAAGGCAGCACTTCTGACCGCAGAGATGATCGCAGCGTTGCGCAATATCCAGCAAAACGCGCACCAGTTGGGCACGCTGACGGAACAGGTGGTGCACAACGAAGATGTTGCTGATGGCCTGCACGAGAAGGGCCTGAAAGAGTTGTTCATGCGCGAACGCAATGGCAACACAATGGCTTTTATTGTCGGTACCGAAATCTATGATTCATTAGAAAAAATCATGGATCGGTTTGAGGACGTGGCCAATAACGTCAACAGCATTGTCATCGCGCATCTTTAATTTAGCCCAGCGTCGCCGAACACAATTCGTAACGGACCAAATAGTATGGATCCCATCGCCCTGCACTGGCTGATTGCGCTGATTGGCGTTGCACTCTTATTTGACGCAATCAACGGCATGCACGATGCCGCAAATTCGATTGCGACGATTGTCGCAACGCGCGTTATGCGGCCAGGCCCTGCAGTATTGTGGGCTGCGTTCTTTAACTTCATTGCGTTTATCTTTTTCGGCGTAGGTGTGGCCAAAACAGTGGGCTCAGGGATTATCAGCCCTGATGTGCTTGACCCAGCCGTCATTTTTGGTGCTTTGGTGGGGGCGATTACGTGGAATCCGATGACGTGGTTTTGGGGCCTGCCATCGTCGAGTTCTCATGCATTGATTGGCGGCTTGGTCGGCGCTGGTACCGCGAAAGTTGGCACATCGGGCATTGTCTGGGCTGGGCTCACTAAAACCGCGGTCGGTATTGTTCTGTCGCCCGCCGTGGGCTTGGGCTTGGCGATGACCATGATGCTGATTGTCGCGTGGAGCTTCCGCCGGGTTGCGGCACTGACAGCCGACAAAATTTTCCGACCACTTCAGTTTGTTTCAGCAGCACTCTACTCTTTGGGGCATGGCGCCAACGATGCCCAAAAGACAATGGGCATTATAGCAGGGCTGCTTTACTCGCAGGGCTTGCTCGAGGGTGGCTTTCATATCCCGCTGTGGGTCGTGATCTCTTGCCAAGCAGCCATGGGCATTGGCACCATGTTAGGCGGTTGGCGCATCGTTAAAACGATGGGCTCAAAAATTACCAAGCTCTCGCAACAACAAGGTTTCTGTGCTGCGACCTCGGGGGCTGTGGCGTTGTTTCTGGCAACCAACCTTGGTGTGCCTGTATCCACCACTCAAACTATTGCGGGCTCTATCGTCGGTGTGGGGGCAGCGCGCAGTGCCGGTTCGGTGCGGTGGAACGTTGCACGCGATATTCTCATTACTTGGGTGGTCACAATGCCAGCGGCGGGAACGATTGCAGCGCTGACATTCAAGCTGACAATGTACTTAAGTCGATAACCTCATCTCTAGGCACTGTTTCGCCAGCTAAGCTTTCCAGCAACGCGCTGGATGGGGTTAGGCTTGATATGAGCTTATTTTATCGCGCGTCAGGCGTGTGGCCTGGATTTTTGTATGTGAGGCTGATGCCGGCTGTGGCGGCGTGTGGGCTGGAATGAGGCGGGCATCTTGTGCGGGGGAAGCAACGGTATCGCCGGTTGTCCATTGGTCACGCGAATCTGGGTTGAGAATACATGGCGAACAAAGGTCATCAATCGTCAGTGAATAGGTGCGCGCAAGCGGGCGCATTTCGCCCAGCATTGCGGGCATGAAAGCGGTAAAGGGCGTACTCACGCCTAAATTAACAACGCCCATGCCATAGAACTTTGCACCAATACCGCACTCGCGAAAATCTTGGTCCACCCAGATCGAAGAAATTTTATGGTCACGCGGCTTCAAAATCATATACGCGATAATGTCAAAACGAGTCCGCGCAATAAAAACCAGCCGCTGCGCATACTCGATTTCTTGCAAGACGGCATCGATCCACGGCTCAACGCTCTCGCGGGTGGATTCAACTTCCAAAACTTTTGCACGCAACTCAGGGCAAAAACGGTCAAGCGGCATCAGCTGCTCAAACGCGATGGTGGCAAGTTTTTCAACGATGGCTTTTTGTTTGTTTAGCATGCTCGAACAAATTCAATTTTTGCCGCGTGATCATCTTACAGGAGAATCATCAAGAGAGCGTAAAGGTATGGCCACCCGAAAAACGGCAGAAAACCTGAGCCCATAAGCAAGGTTGCTTTGATTCGAAACAATAAAAGAGGGTTTTTTGATCTGGCCCTCGGGTCTAAACCACATGCTATCAGCTTTTGTAAGCTTGCAAATTCGCTACCAAAAGAGAGATGGCTCCGGCGACAGGATTCGAACCTGTAGCCTATCGGTTAACAGCCGATTGCTCTACCGTTGAGCTACGCCGGACCAGTTGCGCACGTCGGTTTTAGTCACACGATCCAACTCCGTGCGCGAAGTTGGAGGCCGAGGCCGGAATCGAACCGACGTACGCGGATTTGCAGTCCGCTGCATGACCACTCTACCACTCGGCCGTAAGTGGGGCATTCCCGCAGGCGTCAGAAGCCACCCTTAAGCTTACCTCATAGCTCCAGGAGCAAGCTCCCGGCCAAAAGGCAAGAGTTTATAGAGGCGAGGAATGGGGGGGTCAAGCGGTGGGATTGCGTAGGCGCCGTCACTGCTTGCGTTGTTTTTCAACGCTTTGGCGCTTATAACGGGGCCAGCATTTTTCAACCGCATTGCTTGTTTTTCAGGACTTCGCCCTCATGGATTTTGCCGCCGCTCGCAAAAATATGATTGCCAGCCAAATCAAGACCAACCGGGTCACCGATCCGCTGGTGATTGAGGCGATGTCGGTGGTGCCGCGCGAAAACTTCATCCCCGATGCCCAACGCGCGTTTGCCTACGTTGATAAGGAGCTGCCGATTGGCAATGGCCGGATGATTATGGAGCCAATGGTTCTTGCGCGCCTGTTGCAACTCGCCGACGTGCAAACCACTCACGCGGCCTTAGTGATAGGGGCCGGTGAGGGCTATTGCGCAGCGGTGCTGTCACACATGGCCAGATCAGTCCTGGCGCTCGAGAGCGATGGGGCGCTGGTGGCGCGGGCCACAAAAACACTGGCAGATTTGAAAGCTCAAAATGTTATGGTCGTGACGGGTGATTTGAAAGCGGGCAAGCCTAACCAGGGCCCGTTTGATGTCATTCTGATCAATGGCGCGGTGGACGCTATTCCAGAGGCCTTGAAACAGCAGCTGGCCGATGGCGGGCGTTTGGTCTGCATTGTGCGCGAAGGCCCCCTCGGTCGAGCGACCTTGGTTGAGCGCAGCGGGAATGCTTTTGGCCAACGCCAAGATTTCGATTGTACGGCAGCCTTGCTTCCAGGGTTAGAAAAACAAGCCATGTTTGTATTTTAATATAATTATTAGAGTGGGTTACAGACACAACCTCATTTAAAATATAAGTGGCTCATTTGTGGTATTAAGGCCGCACGATGCACCCGATCCCCCATGAAAAACTTGAACTAAATCAGGGTCTTTTGACTCAATTTTCGACACATTAAGTTACGCGAATGAGCTAGAAGCTTGCCGCCCCTTCGGTTAAGCATGCGAACGATTAAAATGAAATCACGCCTCGGTTAAACGGGTGCCGCTCAAGGATATCGAACATGATGTCTAAATCTTTCAAAGCCTTACTGATCACGACCGTTGCACTGGTGGCGGGCTCGGCAGCCCAGGCCGAGACCCTGCAAGAAGCCCTTGGGATGGCCTATCAGGACAACCCAACATTGCTGGCTGCCCGTGCCGCGTTGCGCGCGGTAGATGAAAATGTGCCCATCGCACTGTCGGGCTGGCGGCCATCGTTGTCGGTCAACGGCAACGTCGCGCGCACCCGGCAAAATACCGAAATCATCAGCGGCGCTGCGACATCGGGTGGGTTTGTAACGCTGGGGAATACCTTGCGCACTTCGCAAACTGTTGTTGCTCAGTTTCGCCAACCTGTGTTCGATGGTTTGCGTACACTGGCCGGCACCGAACAAGCCAAGTCGCAAGTGATGGCCCAGCGCGCCCGCCTGCGTTCAAGCGAAGCTCAAGTGCTGTTTGAAGCCGCACAGTCATATACCGACGTTTTGCGCGATCAGGCGGTGGTCGAGCTGCAACGCAACAACGTGCAGGTTCTTACGCGTCAGTTTGAAGCAACCAATGATCGCTTTAATGTTGGTGAAATCACCAAGACCGACGTTGCCCAAGCCCAAGCCCGTCTTGAAGGCTCAAAGGCCGCACTGATTCAAGCCGAAAGCGATCTGGCCAAATCACGTGCCGGTTATGAAAACAATATTGGCAAACCTGCTGGCAGCTTAGCCTCACCTGGCCCCGCGCAAGGGTTGCCTGGCACAGTCGAACAAGCCGTGGATGCAGCCATCAATACCAATCCGGCTTATATCGCGGCCCGTTTTACGGCTGAAGCTGCACAAAGCGGCATCGCTGTTTCGCGCTCAAGCCTGTTGCCCACGGTCAGCCTGGAAGCCCAGTTCCAAAAAGCCTGGGATACCATTGCCAATCAATCAAAGTCCGAAACCGCATTAGGGCGCGCCGTTCTGACGGTGCCGATTTATCAGCAAGGTTCTGAGTATGCGCTGTTGCGTCAATCAAAGCATACCGCAGGCCAGCGTCGCCTTGAAGCTGACCAAGCGCGCCTCGATGCGCGCGAAAATGCCACTGCCTCGTACAAAGCCTATGAGGCGGCTGTTGCCAGTATTGTGTCGCTCAAGTCGCAGATTGCCGCCTCGACAATTGCGCTCGAGGGCGTTCAGCGCGAAGCCGAAGTAGGTTCCCGCACCGTGCTCGACGTACTTGATGCAGAACAAGAACTGCTGAATGCGCGGGTCAACCTCGTGCGCGCTGAGCGCACCCAAGTGGTGGCCTCGTATCAGTTGTTGTCGACGATTGGCGGCCTGACGGGTGAAAATATCGGCCTCAAAGTGCCGTTGTATGACCCGACAGCGCACTACGACGATGTCCATTTCCAGGCGTTTGGGTCCTCGACCGACGCCGATAAAGACGCCGCTAAAACAAAATAATGTGATCGGGCAGGGGTACCAAAACGCCCCTTAACCGACTCTTTTTGCTGGGAAAACCTGGCAAAAATCGGCCTACGTGATTCAATCATCGCGTTAAGGCTCTGAGTCTGTTAGAGAATTGTTAAGTGTTATGCCCTATTTCACCATCAAAATAATCGGCATAAGGCCGTGGTGGGAGTGGTCGGCTTATGAGCGCTGACGGACAACAAGAGCCATCGATGGAGGACATTCTTGCCTCCATTCGAAAAATACTTTCGGAAGACGACGGTGAGGCTGCAAAGCCTGAACCGGCGAAAGCTGCACCTGCGCCCGCACCAAAAGCGGCTGCAGCAGCACCGCCTCCGCCCGCGCCGGAACCAGAGCAGGAACCAGAGCCTGATCCTGAGCCCGAGGCATCAATCTTTGATGAAATGCCAGAAGAGCCTGGCCCTGGAATCATCGCTGTTGAACCCGAGCCGGAACCAGAGCACGCCCCGCTCGAATTGTTAGCTGAACAACAAGTTGCGTCTCAGCAGCCTGTCTATCAACAACAGTATCAGCAGCCGCAGCAATATCAGCAGCAGCAATACCAACCTCAGGACTATCCGCCCCAGCAGTACATTGTGGGCGACCCGGCAGTGCAGGCCGCAGGGGCTTCGATTGCGCAGCTCGCCGGTGCTGTCGCGCGAGAACGCGCCATTGCGCTGGGTAATTCTGGCATCACGCTCGAACAGCTCGTGCGCGAGATTTGCACACCAATCTTGAAAGAATGGCTCGATACGAACTTGCCCTACATGGTCGAGCGCGTGGTCAAGCAAGAGATTGAGCGGATCGTCAATCGCTCTGAACATATGTAGCTTATTTTTTACAAAATCTTTTTTCTGTAACGACAAACTTAAACCCCGGTGGTTTTTCCACCGGGGTTTTTCTTTGGATATCAGCGCTGGGTTTCGTCGCAGCGAAGCGCCGGGTCTGCCCACGGCGCTTCACCGGGAACGCCATCGCCTAAGTCAATCCATGTGCTGGCTTGGTAGCTTAAGATTGAAATCGGGACATCGCGGTAGTCCTGGCTTGGGTGAACGGCTGAATGACGCAGCAAGCTGTGGTGCCCACCGGCGCGTTTGAGGGGAAGGACTAAAACCTGATCATCGAACATACGCCCCCCAGCAGTGCTGGCGGTGAGGGTGAGCTTGAGGCCACACGGGTGTGTCACACACAAACGGTCACGCGCGATAACATACTGTCGGATCTCAGGCTTGACGGCTTGCAGGTAATTGCGGCCCGTAAAATCGCATCCCAGTAGCTCGACCATGCCCGTCCCGCACAGACGCACGGGCATGGTTTTCTCGTTCATATCAACAATCAAAGTCCAGGGCTGGATGGCGATATCGGCCCGGTCAAGATAGTCCGACAAGCGTGGCACCAATCCGTCACGTGGGATTGAGCTCCACTGCGCAAGGGCATAGTCGAGGTTGATCACGTCAGTCGCCGATCGTCAGCTGTGGCGCTTAGCCGCGTGCCAGGAAGTCAGCTTTGCCAACTTCAACGCCGTTATGGCGCAGCAGGGCATAGGTCATGGCGGTATGAAAATACAAGTTGGGCAAGATGAACTCGAGTATGAATGCCTGTCCCGTAAAATCCAGGGTGCGGCCCGGGAATTTGAGCGCAACGGGCTTATTTTCGGTGCCATTCAGCTTATCGGGACCAAAGGTGGCAATGTAGTCGACGGTCTTTTTGATCCGCGCCTGAAGGTCAGCAAACGTGGCTTCTTCTGCAGGCAAATCTGGGCGTTCCAAACCAGCCAATAAGGCGCAACCCCAATGGGCCATAGAGGTGGCGGTTTGCACCTGGCGGATGGTGTTGAACATGTCGGGGAACAGGCGCGCGTGCAAAATAGCATTGGGGTCAAGCTTTTTGGCCGTGACGTGTGCTTCGGCCTTTTCAAGCACGCCTTTCAGGCTTTTCATCGCGCGGTTCAGGGCAGGAACGGTAACATCGTACATCGCAAGTGACATGGGTAAACCTTTTCAGAAATGGGAATGGGAGCTTAGACCGGGGGACACTATCCCAACTGGGCCGAATGAGGGAAGCGTTGGCACGCCGCGACTTAAATGGGCGTCGAAACCATTGCCCTTGGTGCTGGTGCCCGTTAAACCCAGCCTTTGTTTTGCCCGTTACAATTAAAGGAAGCTCGTTAAGCGCTCGCCATGCTTGAAAAAACCTACGAACCATCGGCCTTTGAAGAAAGCCTCTACGAACGCTGGGAACAGGCGGGCAATTTTGCCGCCGATGTGAATTCGGGCAAAAAGCCTTACGTCATTATGATGCCGCCGCCCAACGTGACGGGCAGTTTGCACATCGGCCATGCGCTGACGTTTACGCTTCAGGATATTTTGACCCGCTATCACCGCATGATTGGCCGCGATGCCTTGTGGCAACCAGGCACCGACCATGCCGGTATTGCCACCCAAATGGTGGTTGAACGGCAACTTGAAGCTTCGGGCACCAATCGGCGCACCTTGGGCCGCAAAGATTTTCTGGCCCGCGTGTGGAGTTGGAAAGAACAATCGGGCGGAATCATCACGCATCAATTGCGTCGCCTGGGGGCCTCGCCCGACTGGAAACGCGAACGCTTTACGATGGACGAGGGCCTGTCGGTGGCCGTGCGCAAAGTGTTCGTGGAACTGTATCGGCAAAAGTTGATCTA
>JANLSL010000001.1:0-7977 GCA_031362385.1 Alphaproteobacteria bacterium
CAATCACGTTGTCAGACTCACCATTGCCCGGCAGATCTAGCGCTATAATGGGCCGTTGGCTGAGGTAAGGCGCAAGTATCGGCTCGACCAACCGCGACGATCCAGCCGGGTCATGCAACGCTAAAATGGGTCGTCCTTTGCCAGCTAAGTTTCCGCGAATCCGCAGTTGCCCGCCCCGTGCTGCGGCATAGAAATTCTGAATGCGCTTGGTGCCGGTGTTGTGATCATCAGGTGCGGGGCGTGGTGTTGACAACGCGAGGCGTTGTTTCGCCGCTTCGATTTGTACCTTGAAGCGTGTCGCGCCATCACAGGGCAGAATCATAAAATTTCCAGGCAATCCTTTCGCAATCAGTGCATCGGTGTGACTGAGCAGGATGCTGCTTGAATTGCGCGTCATCAACACAGGCACCGTAACTTGGCGCGTGTTCTCCCACGTCTCAACAACCATGGCGGCGTAGTAGGCTTTTTTGTAGTTGGGCCCAGCGCGTAAATAATCGTTCACGCTTTGTTGAATGTTCTCGGGGCTGGCCGTGGCGAACGCAAGTCGGTCAGCTTTGCGGGTTGATTGCCACGGGAAAAATACCGAAAGGTGCCTGCAGGCATCCCAAATGCGAATTAGGTGCGAGCCATCACGCACTGGCGTGGTATCGACAAAATAACCATTGGCCATGTGCGCGCCAGCTTCGCCCGAGAAATCACCATTGGCATCGAGCAGCAGTAACTGCACACGTGCTGGGTATTTACGCGCGAACTGAATCCCGATTTGCGCACCGGTTGCGGCACCGTACACAAAGCTTGTGTTGAAACCCAACGCATCTTGAATGTGCGCCAGCGCATCTGCGTAGCCCCACAGCTCGGTTGGGTCATCAACGATGTCGTCGGATAAGCCATAGCCTGGTGTATCAAGCGCGATACAGGTGAAAATTTCTGAAAACGCATTGATGGCGGTGGTCATGCTCGCCGACGAGCTGGGCGAGGGGTGCAAGATCATCAGCGGCGGGCCCGAACCTGCGCGGCGATAATGCACTTGTTGGCCATTGGGCAGCGGTAAAAAATGGCGGGTGATTGTGGTCATCGGCTTAGCTCGCAAAGAAAGTATCAAATGTCGCCGCCCAGTTCCGCATGTCACCCGGCAGATCAGCAGACTTAATCGCCGGTGCGCCAGAAGTCGCCATTGCCAAACGGCTGTAACTGGCCGCGCCCGGTTGGTCAGCAACCAAGCACGGCACTTTCAACTGTTTCAGTTTTTCGGCCATCGGGTAATTGAATGATGCCGCGTAGGCGTTTTGATACGCATCGCCCATTTTCAGTAAATCTTCGACGCGCGGGTGGATGGTGGGCCCGTCAATCATTGCATCACGCGCAACGATTCCAGCTTTGGTGCGGTTGTACCAAGGCCAGAACAGATTCATATCGCGCATGATTGCCCACGCCCTGACCAAATGCCCACCGTCCCATTGTGGCGCGATGGATGGCGTGTAGTGCGCTAACAAGTCGGCACGTTCGGCATCGTTGAAAATCATCACACCCACTTGCACGATATGCTTGATGAACCCTGGGCGTTGAAAGCTCATTTCCATGCCCACTTGGCCGCCTGAGTAGCGACCAATCACATCGACTTCTTTAATGTCGAGTGCATCGAGTGCGGCCCAGGCATAACGCGCATAAGCTTCGGTGGAGATCTCGTCACGCTTCAAAAGTTTATCAGACTCACCTGATGTCGGGTTATCAATGGCGATCACCGGACGCGTGCCGATGTAAGGTGCCAGAATGGCTTCTAGACGTTTCGATGAGCCCGCCGGATCGTGCAACCCAAGAATCGGTTGGCCCTCACCGGCAAAGCAAACGCGTGCCAGCACCTGCCCACCAGGAACATCAATCCAAATTTTCTGCAAACGTTTGGCGCTGCGATCAATTTGTGCAGGTTGCGGTGGTGCTGCTTTGGCAACATCTTGGTAATTTTTCACCAAGTACGCCACACTGGCATCCAGGCGCTCATCCATGCTCCGGCCCGGTCGTAGCACGGTGAAATTGGGTGGTAACCCGTATTCAATCAACGCATCAATCTCGGCCAGGTTTGGTTTGCCTTCCCAGCGCGTCAGCGTCGCTGGCACTTTCACGCGGCCAATCAAATGACCTTTGGCAGTGTAAAAAGCCGGCCGATATGCGTCGGCATAATTTTGGCCCGCGCGCAAATACTCAATCAGTTTGTCATGAACTTTATCAGCAGAGGGTTGATCAACCGGCAAGCGACTGGCTTTGTCCGTGAACTGCCACGGCGCAAAGATCGAGAGAAATCGCACCATGTCCCAGTAGGTGAGCAAGTGGCCGCCATCGCGCTTTGGCGTGGTGTCGGGGAAATATCCGTTGGTGAGGTGGTCAACTTCGTCGTCGGGGTTGTGGCCTGCGGTGTCTAACATCGCAACGGCCACGCGGTTGGGATGGTTGTAGGCGATGATGTGGCTCAGCTCCGCACCGGTGGCGTTGCCGTAAAACACCGCCTTGTCGAGGCCAAGTGCATCCAACAACTGAATGTAGGGCGGCACATAGGGGTCAAGCCCGTGGTCGTGATCCAGGCCCTTGGGGTATCCACCCACCAACGGATCAGACAAACCATAGCCGGGCAAATCAACCGCAATAGCTGTGAAGCCCTGCGCGGCTAACTTCAGTGCCATCGGTATTGAGAATGTTCCTGACTGCGGCGAGGGATGCAGCAGAATAATGGCTGGCCCTTCACCGACGCGGCGCACATGCATTTGCGCGCCGTGAATAGGAACAAAATAGCGCTTGATGGCTGTGGTCATGGCTTACCTGCAAGGCGGGGTTCGCCAATGACGGTAAGGGCCCGTCCGCCTCAGAGCAAGCCTCGGCCGGGAAGGGCGCTCAATTATTTTGCGGCAGCTACTTGCTTGGCGGGCGTCATGCTTTTTGCCAGTACTGAGTCGATAGCTTGGACATAAGCCTCAACAATCGGCTTGTTATATTTACCCACCGGCAAGCCGTTATAAATGATCGTCGTGTTCTCGATTTTGAATGTGCGCGTGTAAGGCACGCTCCAGTCGGGGTAATTCACTGGTTCATAAATATCGTAACCGGGGAAGCCCTCGAAGTTGAACATGGCATGAGAAAACATTGTATCGGTGTTTTCAGCAAAAAACTCGATGGGTAAGTTGACCACATAGTCGTAGCCCGCTTTCACACCCTCAGTGAATGCGCGGTTGGTCGAAAGGTACTTACCCTTGGGGTCGCTGTGCGGGTCGGCGAAGTGATCTTGCGCTTGAACAACTTCGACTTTCGTAAATGACCATTTAACCAGTTCGTCTTTCACGCCCTGCACCATGCCATCGCGATAAGGTGGTGCGAGTGCAATCCAGGCTTCGTTGGGCACATTGTCCCACGCCATACCATGCACCGAAACGACGACCTTGACCGTGGCGTTCTTGGGGAACGTGGCTAACCGGTCACGCAACATATTCAGGTAGGCCTCTTTCATCACCGGGAAGTCGCCTAATTGTGGTGTGACGATCAGCTTAACTTTCTTGCTGTGCTCGTGCTCCCACTCTTCGATATAATGCATTGTGTGCTTGATCGAGCCATTAAACTCCTCATGGTGTGAGTAAATCGGACGGGGTGCGGCCATCACAATGGTTTCCACACCGCTATCGAGCATGTCGCGCACATACTGCCGCGCGATGGCTGGCCGCTCGGCGCTGACAAAACGAAATGCCACATCGCCGTATTTGGCTTTGATGCGCTCCATGCCCGCTTCAACAATGGCCCACTCGCTCGCTTCATGGGGCAGCTTGCCGTCCGAAAAACCTTTGCCTTTGCCGTAATAGTAAACCTTCGCCTTGGTCAAAAGTTTATTTGCGATGGTTGGTATGCCACTTTTACGGCCCGCATACAGAAAATATCCGTGGTCCAAATGCTGGGTAGGGTTGGGTGGCACCCATTGCACTTGGCCGGTGTTGTATTTGTCGAGATAGCTGATGCCGTCGATATCAACACCGCTGCCGTGAAAGTCTACCAACGTGGAGGGTGTAAAATTCTTAAACTCATAGAATTTGTCGGGGTCCAGCAACACCACGCCACGATCGGCCGTGGCGAAGTTCCGCGCGGGCCATGGAATGTATTGCAACGGCTTCAGCGCCAGATTGTAAAAGTCCTCGATGCGAAAGCTCTCGGGCATAATCAGCCCGGTCACAAAAATGCCAATCTTGCCGACAGGCGTGGTGTCTTGGTTTTTATAAAAAGTAAAATAATTGGGCTCCACCAACTGAGGTGGTGTGCGGTTCATGAACCAGAATGTGCCGTATCCACCGGCGCCGAGCACAACGACGGTAACCAGAAGTCCGGTCGTAATTTTTTTGAGGTTGCTCATCATGTCAAACCCCCAATATCGCCTCACCAAAAACCTAATGCATGTGCTCGAGATAAATGCGTTCCAAATCTGCGTGCGACACTTGGCCTGTGGTCAATTCTTGCATCAGAGTTCCCTCGCGCATGATGCCGATGCGTGTGCCAGTTTCTTTGGCGCGAAATAAATCGTGCGTCGCCATCAGGATGGCAGCACCGCCGCTTTGAAGCTGTTTCAATAGCTCTGAAAACTCATTGCTGGCTTTTGGGTCGAGGCCCGACGTTGGTTCGTCCAACAGCAGCGCCTTAGCTTGTTTGGCGAGCGCAATTGACACGCCAACTTTCTGTCGCATCCCCTTTGAGTATGCCGACACCCGCTTGTCGTGCGCACCTTCCTGAAGGCCCACATGGCTCAGGAACTTTCTCAGATCAGTATCGGTGTATTCATTATGTCCGCCAAGCTTGGCGAAGTAAGCCAAATTCTCAAGGCCCGTCAGATTGCCATACAGCATCACCGTTTCGGGGATGTAGGCCAGGAACTTTTTAGTTTCGAGCGGGTTCTTAACAACATCAAGCCCGCCGACACTCACTGAACCTTCACTGGGGTCGATGAAGTTGAGAAACAAATTAATGGTGGTGCTTTTGCCTGCACCATTTGCGCCGAGCAGACAGTAAATGTCGCCGGCATTGATTTTAAGATCGAGGCCCTTCAATGCCTCGAATGACCCATATTTCTTTTTAAGTTTGACCGCTTCCAACATGGCAGCATCCCCTGGTTCATGGCCCTAATTCTGGCTTACGAATAACTGAAGTCAACTGCTTGGCTGGGCTTTAGGGACCTTCAACAGCATCACCATCGCCGGAACAATCAAGGCGGCGGCGATGACAAAGGGAGCCACGGGCCCAAACTTTGCGAACACAAAGCCCGAAAATGTTGGCCCCACGATGCGGCTGAGTGATGTGGCACTTTGGTAAGCGCCCATCACCGCACCGCGCTCAGTTTCAGCAGCTTCTTGCGAAACGAGGCTTGAGACGCTTGGATTAAATAACCCCGACCCCACGGCCAGAAGGCCGCATCCCATTAAAGAAACTAACAAATCGGCAGCAAAGCACAGCACCCCGAATCCTGCGACCATAAAGAGGAGGGAGGCAATTGCCAAAGTTCGCTCGCCGTATGTCTTGGTTAGCTTACCAATCGCGCCACCTTGGATAATTGCGCCGATGAAGCCAATGAATGTCAGCAGTAATCCGACATCGCGCGGTCCAAAGCTGAGGATGACATCAGCCCACAATGCGAAAACGGTTTCAAATTGTGCCCAAGCCGTGACGACCAGAAATCCGCAAGTCATCAGAAGTACGAGTGTCGTGCGGCTAAAGCCGGCGCGAATCTTGTCACCTAACTTAACTTTGGGGCGCAATGCCAACTGTGCGCGCAATTCTGGGCTCAGGCTTTCTTTCAAGAAAAATTGTGCTCCTAACGCGCCCGCAATCGTGATGCCTGCGGCTACCATAGAGGGTACAAAAAAATCGGCTGTTGCGGCATCATTGCCGCCCAACACACCGCCGATGGCGGGGCCAAAAATGAAACCCATGCCGAATGCCGCACCCAGCAGACCCATGCCCTTTGCGCGTGTTTCCGGCGTGGTGACGTCAGCCATGTAAGCTTGGGCTGCGCCAATGTTGCCCGCCATGATTCCGCCAATGACGCGGCTCAGGATCAGCATCTCGACGCTCTGCCAATAGGCGACCATGATGTATGAAACTGCCAAACCAAAGCTGGTGATCACCAACACCGGCTTTCGTCCCCAGCGATCACTGACCCAGCCCCAGAACGGGGCTGCAATCAGTTGCGCCAATGAATAGAGGCCGAGGATAATTGTAATCAGTTCTGGCCCAACGCCGGTCCGCTGCACAATAAAGGGGAGCAGCGGGATCAAAAGGCCAAAGCCCACGAGCGAAACGAAGGTAATGAGGAAAATCGGAATCATACAATTACACCGGACCTGTAAAACGAACAGCGACCATATAGGCCGCATGGACCGGCGCGAAGCCACTCATATTGTTTTGGCCTCGCGATGGATGGCCCAGGATGGATGGCCCAGGATGGATGGCCTTGCCTGGGCGTGGGTTCACTCGATATGAAAGAGGACAAGAGTTCTGAGCCTTGGCCTTGAAGGAGCGCGTCCTATCGCTGCTTTGGAACATTCCGGATCGTCGCCGCTTTCCGTTCGCCGCAAGGCCAACGATAGCCCGCTGTATCCGCCACTTGAGCCCTTTGAGACTGGGTTTCTCGATGTCGGTAATGGTCACCGCATGTATTGGGAGCAAAGCGGTAACCCAACCGGCATTCCCATCGTGTTTCTTCATGGTGGGCCAGGTGCTGGCGTAGCAGTTGCCTATCGGCGGTTTTTTGATCCAACACACTATCGAATCATATTGTTCGACCAGCGGGGCTCGGGCCGCTCAACGCCCGAGGCTGAAACCCAAGATAACACAACGCAACATTTGATTGCCAACATCGAGATGTTGCGCGAACGCCTCAAAATCGAACGCTGGGTCGTGTTCGGTGGGTCTTGGGGGTCCACACTTGCCATTGCTTATGGCCAAGCGCATCCCAGCCGGTGCATAGGTTTTATTCTGCGCGGTATTTTTCTGTTCGGCGCTGACGAGGTCGATTGGTTTGTGCACGGCATGGCGCGGGTTTTTCCTGAAGCCTACCGCGCATATCGTCAGTTCATACCCGAAGCGGAACGCGGCGATTTGCTGGCGGCTTATTATCGGCGTCTCACCAACACTGATCCTGCCGTGCACCGACCTGCAGCAAGTGCCTGGTGCGCGTATGAGAATGCCTGTTCGCGCCTTATCCCTGCAGGTGCGACGCCGGTTTTTAAAGAAACCGCACCTTATCGTGGCCCCACGGCGTCTGATTCACAAAACAAGGCGAGTGCCGGGTCGCTGGCCATGGCGCGGATTGAATGCCACTACATGATCAACCAGGGCTTTCTCGCCCCCGGCCAATTGCTTGCTCATCTTGGGGTTCTTTTGAAACATCCAGCGATCATTGTGCAGGGTCGCTATGACATGGTCTGCCCCATTATCACGGCAGACCGGCTTGCCCAGGCCTGGCCGGGCGCTCAGTACCGGATTGTTCCCGATGCCGGGCATTCGTCGATGGAACCAAGTATTCGCGCTGGGTTGGTCAGGGCCACAGACGAATTCAAAATCTATATTTAGATGTCATTACGCCCACTCATGGGCTCACCTGTCAGAATTACCAGGCCTAAAGCGGTGATACCTGTCAGTTCAAACAGGTTCGGCCATATCCAGAATATGAGACAAAAATGCTGTGCCGACCAAGGCTACGGCCAAGACTACGGAAAGCACACTGCTAACAGTTCCATAACCCAACTTCACCCCGCCGCTTGGCGGGGTGTTTTTTAGCGGGGATGGGTTTTAAGCCGCACGGCGGCGCGCGTTGACCCAGGTCTTGGGTTTACGTGCGCCGTGACAGAACCACACGCCACCTTCGCCGCGCTTAATGTGCTCGGCAAAGAGTGCGTCATCAGGAATACCATTATCGCGCATGATTTGCTTTAGGTCGGCGTCGGCCCAGCCCATCCA
>JANLSL010000044.1:0-5433 GCA_031362385.1 Alphaproteobacteria bacterium
GCTGCATAAGCAGTTTGTCCCGAATGATCGGCGCGCGTTTGCGTACTTCTCAGCTTTCGATGCACCGTGGCGTGTGTATGATGCGCATCCAGTTCCCGGTGATTACCCCGAGGAGGCGCACTGGGGCCTGTACGATGAAAATCGCAAAGCCAAGCCGGTGGTGGATGTGATTCCGCTGCTTGCGTCTAAACGTTAAACAAAAACAGCAGCACGTCGCCGTCCTGCACCACGTATTCTTTCCCTTCCGAGCGCATTTTGCCGGTGTCTTTAGCGCCCTGTTCGCCCTTGCAGGCGATGAAATCAGAATAGGCAATTGTTTCTGAACGAATAAACCCGCGCTCAAAGTCGCCGTGAATCACGCCTGCGGCTTGCGGGGCTTTGGTGCCACGCTTAATGGTCCAGGCGCGCACTTCTTTGGGGCCGACAGTGAAATAGGTAATCAGTTCCAAAAGTTTGTAGCCCTCGCGAATCACGCGGCTCAGGCCGGTTTCAGATAACCCTAAGCTTTCCAGGAACTCTTGCTGTGCTGCGGCATCGCCCAGCTGCGAAACTTCAGCTTCAATAGCGGCAGAAATCACCACGCTGCCCGCACCTTCGGCTTTGGCTTTGATCGCCACTTTGGCCGAGAATGCATTGCCGGTTGCTGCTGCACCTTCTTCCACGTTGCACACATACAAAACGGGTTTTGATGTTAAAAGTTGCAGGCCGTGAAATACTTTTTCGAGTGCTGGGTCAGCGGGTTTAGCAACGCGCGCAGGTTTACCAGCACGCAACGCCACCAATGCCGGTTCAATCACGGCAATCAGTTCTTTGGCTTCTTTATCGCCGCCTTTGGCTTTTTTGGCCGCTTGGTCGACCCGCCGTTCCAGGCTTTCCAAATCTGCAATCATCAATTCGGTTTCAACCGTTTCGGCATCGCGCACCGGGTCAACCGAGCCCTCAACATGGGTGACGTTGGGGTCTTCAAAGCAGCGCAACACGTGCACAATGGCATCGACTTCGCGGATGTTAGCCAAGAATTTATTGCCCAAGCCCTCACCCTTAGAGGCCCCGCGCACCAAACCTGCAATGTCCACAAATTCTAACTGTGTGGGGGTTACTTTCTGTGGTTTGGCAATCGCAATCAGCGCATCAATGCGGGTGTCTGGCACAGCCACGCGGCCGATGTTTGGTTCAATCGTGCAAAACGGAAAGTTGGCAGCCTGGGCGGCTGCCGTTGCTGTGAGTGCATTGAACAAAGTTGATTTGCCGACGTTGGGCAGGCCGACAATACCGCAATTAAAACCCATAACTAATTCGATTCCTGAACTTTATCTGGTGTGGTGGCCGGTGTGGTGGCCTTCGGTGTTGTGTCTTTGGTCAGCAGTGCGACTTTGGTCATAAATTTGTTTTCATCGCTTGCCACCAAAAACGGCGCGGCAGAGGTCATGGCATCAAGGAATGGCTCCAGCCAGGATGAATCGGTTTTGGTGAAATCTTGCAGCACGTAGCCCGACACTAAATTTTTATCGCCGGGATGGCCGATCCCTAAGCGCACCCGCCAGTACTCCACACCAATATGGGCGTCGATACTTTTCAAGCCATTATGGCCAGCGTTGCCGCCGCCGTGCTTAATTTTCAAACGCCCGGGGGCTAATTCCAGTTCGTCATGCAGCACAATCACGTCGGCAGGTTCGATTTTGTAAAACCGGCAGATCTCGCCCACCGCTTGGCCTGACAGGTTCATGAAGGTACCAGGCTTGAGGGCCACCACACGCGCCCCGTCGATCTCGCCTTCGCAAGCATGGCCTTGGAAGCGCGCGCGCCACGCCCCGAACGCAAATGATTTCGCGATCCGCTCCACCGCCATGAAACCGATGTTGTGGCGATTGTGCGCGTAGCTTGCGCCGGGATTGCCCAGACCGACTAGTAAACGCATGACGCCTCAGAAAAAGGCGAGGGGGAGACAGAGCATTTTCCCGAAAAGTGAGAACCGGTTTGCGTGGAAAATGCGACCAACAAAAACAAACCAGCGGCGAAGGAAACCCCTCGCCGCTGGGAATGGCAGATTACTTCTTCTTGGCACCCTTGGCGTCGGCCGCCGGAGCGGCTGCTGCGGCACCTTTGGCACCCGCTGCGGGTGTAGCACCCGGGGCGGCACCAGGTGCAGCACCTGGAGCGGCACCAGGAGCGGCGGCTCCCGCTGCTGCTGCTTCGCCTTCGACTGGCGTCGCGGCAGTGGCCACTTCGGCTTCGACGTACACAGTTGGCGGTGCAATCGAGCAGATGGTGAAGTTACGGGCCACGGTGGGCTTCAGGCCCTTGGGCAACGTAATGGCGTTGATGTGAACCGAGTCACCAATTTTCAAACCCGTGAGATCAATATCGATGTGATCGGGAATGTCATCGGGCTTCACGCGCACTTCGATGTCGTGGCGCACGATGTTGAGAACGCCGCCGACCTTAATGCCGGGCGAGGCGGCTTCATTCAAAAAGCGCACCGGAATGGGAATTTTGACGGCCGTGTTTTTATCGATGCGACGGAAATCGACATGGATCGGACGGTCGGTGACGGGATGCACTTGCACATCCATCGCCATGGTTCGTTCGGCTTTGCCACCTTCAACTTCCATGTCAAAAATCGTGACGCGGAAATTCGGGTTGTGCATCAGCGTAACAAGGGTGCGCGGCTCGACAGAAATGAGGGTCGGCTCGGCCTTTCCGCCATAGACGATCCCCGGAACGAGATCGGCACGACGAATGGCACGGGCTGCCCCCTTACCTGCCCGCTCGCGCGGTTGCACCTTCAATGAGGCGACCTGCGGCATGGGTAGTCTCCATATATATCAATGAGTTAGCCAGGCCTCCAGGGGTGCCCAAGCTAGCTTGGCGAATGTCGCTAAGCGGGGTGGGTGTACACGCTTCATTTGGCCAGAGCAAGGTAAGGGGATGAGAAATTTGTCGGCCATTTTGAGTAATCGCAGCTTGAATATAGCGTAAAAAGTTATATAACGAATGCATAACTTTTGATAGGGCGATCACTTTGCAAAGTCGAGTTGTTCTTCAAAAGCTGAAAGATGACGGGTGGGTGATTGTTAGCATTGAAGGCAGCCATCACCACCACAAGCATCCCAACAAACCCGGCAAGGTGACCGTGCCTCACCCCGTCAAGGACTTGATGATTGGCACCGTGAAAAGCATCGAGAGACAAAGCGGCGTCAAACTTCGGTGACAAACCGCCACATTGTCAGCACCAACCTAGGAAGTTCAACCATGGTTCAACGCATTTATCCTGCTCGCGTCTATCGATCCGACAAAACCGGCGAGTTCAGCTTGATGTTCCCTGATCTCGACGGTTGTATTTCGGCGGGCGATGATTTGACCGCGTGTTTGATCAACGGCGCGCAAGCTTTGGCGGGGCATATTGCTTTGATGAGCGAAGATGCGGACGATATCCCATCACCTTCCGACTTGCTGGCGCGCGTTGCCGAGCAGCCACGGCTTGATGCCGACGATCAAATCGGATTGGTGGGTGTGTTTCCCATTACGGTCACACTGCCGGGCAAATCCATTCGGCTTTCCATCAGTATGGAAGAAGAATTAGTCAAGCAAATCGATGTCGTTGCTGGGCCGATGAAACGCTCACAATTTCTAGCCTCCGCTGCCTGGGAAAAATTGGCAGCATCGACGGTGAGGTGATGGCGCCCTGTCATTCTTTCGCAGCAACCGCTCGGTATAACCACCCCGTGGCCGGGATAGCCATTTAATTCCGAAATTAAATGGTCGAGGGCGACGCTGAATTGGTTGCTTACTCAAATAAGCTGGAGACGGAAGCTTCCTGGCTAGTGCGTTTGATGGCTTCGGCCAGCAGTGAGGCAATCGACAGCTGGCGGATGTTGTCGGCTAGGCGCACAGCTTCAGTGCCTTGAATGCTGTCGGTGATCACCAACTCTTTGAGCGGGGATGACGTTATGCGACCTACCGCACCGCCTGAGAGCACGCCGTGGGTGACGTAAGCCGAAACTGACTTGGCACCCTCTTTCATCAACGCCACAGCGGCGTTGCACAGCGTACCGGCTGAGTCGACGATGTCATCTACCAGAATGCACGGGCGATCTTTGATGTCGCCAATGATGTTCATCACTTCCGACATGCCCGCCTTCTCACGGCGCTTATCGATGATGGCCAAGTCAGCATGGATACGCTTAGCGATAGCGCGCGCGCGCCCTACGCCGCCCACGTCGGGCGAGACGATCACGGGGTGCTCGCCCTTGTAGACCCTTTGGATGTCGCTGGTGAACACCGGTGCGGCATACAGGTTATCGAGCGGGATATCGAAGAAGCCTTGAATCTGGCCTGAGTGCAGATCAAGTGTGAGCACACGACCAGCGCCTGATTGGCTGAGCAGGTTGGCCACCAGCTTGGCGGTAATAGGTGTACGGCCACCGGTTTTACGGTCTTGGCGGGCATAGCCGTAGTAGGGGATCACGGCCGTGGCACGGCGCGCAGAAGCCCGGCGCAGGGCATCAAGCGTGATCAGCAGTTCCATCAGGTTGTCATTGGCAGGGTACGAGGTGGGCTGAATCACGAACACGTCTTCACCGCGCACGTTCTCATGGATCTCAACGAAGATCTCCATGTCCGAGAAGCGCTTGATCGATGCATTGGTCAGGGGCAGGTGCAGATACGAGGCAATCGCCTCGGCAAGTGGCCGGTTGCTGTTCCCCGCGATGAGTTTCATCGACACTGCCCCGTGATATCTCGCGCCTAAAAACGGCCCCAATCTGCCTTAAGCGCGGCGCAAACTATCAACCTGTCACGGTGCTGTAAACCAGGCCAAACGCGCAGAAACCTTTGGGTTTGTGCAAGCGGTTCAGATCGGGCTCAGAATCGGGGGGCAACGGCCAACAATGCCAGCAATTGCGCCAGCCCAGCATCCACAATCGTGAACGCCGCACTGCCCCAGCGCCCGTCCAACGACCCATGCGGAATGGTGTTGGTCAGCTTCACTTCGCCCAGGTCAGCGCCGTCTTGGGTGATGGCCCGCCAGGCAATCGTCACGAAGTCCTGGTTGTTGACCGCAGGCTCAATCTCAACCCGGCCCATCAGCACAACCTCGGGGTTTACGTCATCGCGTTTGGCACCGTTGGTCAACAGCGCTTCCAGGGTTGCCGCCTGCAAGGCATCGCGACCGTCACCTGGCGCACCCTCAACGGGCTTAACGGTAATGCGCACCGGTGGCGGCACGTCATCTTTGAGCGCGGCACGATTGGGTGCCGTGCTCACCCCCCCTGCGGCCTGATTGGTGCTGCCGTCAATAATGCCAGCAATGCCTGCGGCAGTATCACGGCCCAGGCGGGTGGCGGTGCTCAGCCCGCCTTTCTCCCAGTCTTGAATCGGCACAGCGATGGTTTGGATGTAAACGCCGGCACTTTGGCCTTTGCGCGATTTCAG
>JANLSL010000090.1:0-9022 GCA_031362385.1 Alphaproteobacteria bacterium
TTGGGGTGCAGCATACCGATCTCCTCACGAGATCATGTTCGGCGAACTCCGTGATGCACTTCAGACCTGAACTCACAGCCACAATGTTCTGGCCCGCCCACAGTTAGTCGGTGCGCACCGCGTTCACCGTTTTAGAGTACCGCCGCTCCAGCGGGTCATAGCTGTAGCTGGCCGCCAGGTCAGGTCAATTAGGGAGCTGATTCATACGGGTTGTGCACGTCGAAGAGCGACGGAGATTTTTTTTAGCACATAACTTCTATTCGGACGCTTAATCAGAGCCCTCAAATCCATGATCAACCGACCAAACAGAATTAGACCCACACTGACAAATAAGAATACGCAAAGTCGAAACAAAAACTGCTGATTGTCTATCGAGCCATCAGATAGCAGACTCAAAAGCAAGAAAACAGAAAGTACTGCAAAAAGCAGAACACAACCAGCCCAAGCAAATGCAAACTTCTTTATAGAAGGTGGCGGATTAAATTCCCCGGCGAAGAAAAAACCGCTTCCGTCAAAATAAACTCTACCGGATAAAACTTCAGTGCCCGCGAATAAACTGGAAACCAGTCCATTTTCGTGGACATCAATTTCAAGCCCCCTATAGACAATTGAGTCAGGAAAAACGTCATCCAACCTCAGCAAACGCGGGTCCAGAATCTCACCCGTCAAGCTTGTGCTCGAAGAAACACCGTCTTTATCGACAAAATAGGCTTTTGTGCCAAACAGAAATTTAGTCACTACTGCAAATAAATTTCTAGATAATTGCATAAATGTTTGAATGGAAGAGGACCCCAAATCTTATTTCATCTTGTTGTGTAAGAGTTCCATCGCAATCCAACTTTGAATTTTCGTCGCACCCTGGACTTGCCTTGAGATTGTGGCGGCCGCCTGGGAACGGCGCAAGATGAAAGCCAATAAAAATATGGCTTAAATGCTGGCAATGTGGGATGGGTAGGAATAATGGGGAACAACACTCAGGTGGAATCCCCCTCCGCCAACCTGCGCTGCTGTGCAGCTGTGGTTGGCAAGCCAATGGAACCCAAGGACATGACATTTAGATTTGGCCTCACCGCTATTGCTTTGCTTATGGTCAGCGCCAGCTTTGTGGGCCTCGCACACGCCGCTGATACTAAAATACCCGCCGGAAAATGGGTTGCTGAGGTCGCCGCCGGCGGCAGTTTGTCGACTGGTAACACGCGCCGCAATGCGCTCGATTTCGATGGCAAGGCAAAGTACCGGCTGGGCCGTGTTGAAGATCGCTATAAATTGAAAGCCGAATTAGGCCGCGATAAAGGTGTCACCACATCGCAGCGGTGGGTCGCAGGCACTGAAACCAATATCGACATCAGCAACGAACTTTATGCGTTGGGCTTTGCCAACTACGAAGACAACAAGTTCTCGGGCTTTCTGTCTGAAATCGAAGGCGGCCTTGGTGTGGGGTATCGTATATTGCAAACGTCAACCATGTTGCTGTCCATCAATGCTGGCCCTGGTTATCGTGTCAGCCGGTTGAAAAGGCCATTGCGCGATGAAAAAGAAATCTTTGCGCGCGGCACGGCACTGTTCGAATACCAAATCTCAGACAATGCCAAACTCAGCAATGACCTTTCGGTGCGGTGGGATTCAGAGCGCACAAAAATCGAGAATACATTTGCCGTCACCAGCAAAATTATTGGCAGCCTTTCTGGCCGCGCGTCGCTTGATGCGCGTTACAACACCAACCCGCCCGGCGCGCTGGTGAAGAAAACCGACACCATCACCAAAGTTGCGCTGGTCTATAGTTTTTAGAGCATCGCGCCGATCCCCCTTCGCTGCTGCGCAGCTTCGGCGGACTGGTATCGAGACCCGCCGAAGCCTAGGCGAAGGCGGGAAAGTGGCCTTCCGGTTTTCGGCAAAAGCGATGCTCCAACAAATAGCGGAGCGGAGCGAACCGCAAGCTTTATTCAAAAACGTTGATGCCTTCAGGCTGGCCTGACACGTTGTAAGACTCATAAGTATTATTGCCGATGTCGTAATAGACCGCGCAGCTTTCGCGGCCATCACGCAGCGTGGTCCAAGTGGTGCAAATCGCATTGCCCTTCAGCGTCCAGGCCCCCACCGCTTCGCCGGTACTCCAACTCACTCTGGCTGAGCCATCTTTGCTAAACGTCGAGGTGCATTTTTCGCATGGCGCACCGCCGTATCCAGTCCATTTATTCTTTGCGTCATTGGCCAGCAATCTTTGCATCTCGTCTTTTGTCAGTGGCTTAGGCCCTTGCTCGAAGAATTCAGTCCACACGCCCGAGCCCCCTGGCGCTTTGACTGCAAAGCCCTTCACCAAACCATAGGGTGCCAACGTATAGACGCGGACATCAGAATACATCTCGACTTTATCTTTGCGGACACGCGCCGCAAGCGCATCGATATCATTCATCACAAGGCGCATACCAACGATGCCAAGGTTGGGCGGGCGTTGGCGATCAGAATAGTCTGCGCCCGTTGCATTCAAAAACTGCCGCGCACCAATCAGTTGCTCGCCACCCTTGCGCGGATAAACCCCGCCTTGAGTGCTGTCATCAAGGCCTTTGGTATTGTAGGGCAAATGAAAATCATTGGGCCCGATTGGTTTTTCGGCTTTGCGTGTGCGCAAGTCGCGCGCCGTCAACCCCACCGTCTTGGTCCAGAAATTATTCCAGGCTTTAATGTCTTTGACGATTTGGTAGCCCACCTCAACGTGGGTCGCGCCATTAAATTCCGGCCAGCCTTGCATGGGGGGCGAGATGCGCTGTTGGAATGAAATGACCACGTCATCATGACCGAACATGATCATGCTTTTGCCCTTAACGTTGCCGGGGTAGACGTAAGCTTCAGGCTCGGCAAAGGCATGGAAGCCCGCATTGCGTAAACCGGCGGCGGTCGCCTCAAAGTCTTTGACCAGCACATTGATGTTGAACAAACCGCCATAATCAAACCAACTGGCATTTGGGCGGGCTAGTTTGCGCTCAACGCCTTCAAGGCTGACGAGCCGCACAAAACCATATTTGGATTCATCATTGCCCACCAAGACTTCGCGGCCCTTGGTTTTGGGCGAAAGGCCCCACATCCACGCGACCGATCCATCAACCGCACCCTCGTGCTTGACTTTCCATTTCAAGACATCGGTGTACACGCGCTGCGCGCGCGCCAAACGCTCAACACCCATGATGTACTCTTGAATTTGAGTTTCATCACCCGGGGTCAGCATCAGTGGTGCCGCGCCCTCTTGGGCATTGGCAAAAAAACTAAAGCCAGCACAAAAAGCCGACGCGAGTAAAATGGACCGGATCATTGTTCCCTCCCCAGGTTCATCAGCACGCAGCCCGATTCCAACTTAGCTGCTGCTTGTTCTCAGTCTATCGCGCCGGCACACCAAACCGCAAAGCGCTTACATGCATACGATGCATTGACTGAGGGATAAATTTCTATGGAGTCTGTATATAGGCCGCTTCTGCGCAATTTTATTCTGCGAGAGGGTAATAGCAGCTAGACCTCTGCGATGGCTTTGTATGTTGTCTGAATGAGGTCCGCCATACGCAGGGCAGCCATACCGCGCGTTAAGTTTGCGCCCTTGGGCAGCATTGGTGAATCGTTGATGGTCTTAAATGCATCTTGCCAATGCTTAAAATTCTTTTGCGCCATCGCATCGGGAAGAAGTTTTTCACTCATGCGCTCCAAGACACGTTCGATCAGCATAACTGCAGCTTCATGGTAGTGAACACTATCAATGGCCTTGGCCATGCCTTCGTAAACAAACTTCGCGTTGGGTCCCAGGCGTTGGACCAAAAAGTCGGGGCACAAGCCAACATTGCGCACCGCCTGCTCAGAGGAAAAAGCAGACCATGTATCCCACCCGAGCGACGTCGACATGCGTTTGATGACGCCCTCAGCGATCTCGGGGTCTAAATCCGCAACACGACGTACCAGCGACGGATGTTTCACAAGCAACTGACCTAATGACTGCCCTGCCATGAGTGCTGCCGTTTCGGGCGACGCTTCATCATCAATCACTTTGGCTGCCAGAAAATCTTCGAGCTTGGCGCCACTTTCAAGCGCGTTGTTTGACAAAGAACGCGCCAGCCTGACCAACGAGTTAAGTTGCTCTTCCTCAAGACCAGAAGCCGCCAACACCATCGCACTTTCAGTAAACCCAATCAGTACTTCGCCCAAGGTGGCAATTTGCCAGTCTTCGAGTTTGGCATAATCGCCAATCAGTGCGAATTGATGGTCACCAACCAGATTATCTTGTAGCAGCGGATAAAGGTGACGCAGCGTATTCTTTTTGACCGTGGGCTCGTCATCGTCCAAGGAAAATAAGTTTTTGATGCGCTTGACCACGCCTTGTGATTTTTTTGCCTCGGCTTCTAACTTGAGCGCATTTTCTTCTTCAAATTCTTTGGCTTTAGCTGACGTCCGCGCGAGCGCACGCGTCGGTACTTGGCGAATAGCTGCGGTCAGGAAAACGCGCGCCGTGGCGCGCAGCAAGATCACGCGCAATCTGAAATAGGGCTCGCCACACGGGCCAAGCGGCGCAGATTCATCAGCTGCCACGCTGCCATCTGATGCGGCCAAGTATGCCGCCAGTTTGGGATTTGATCGATTTGCCCAAGCAAGATCAATCAAGTTTTTGACGAGATAGGGATCAATCTTCATCGCATCTTCAATGCGATTATAGCTCTTTAATTGGTCGGCCAGCTCGGTATTGCCAGCTTCAACCATAATTTCAATCAGAACTTGGAAAGCCTCCTGCGTCTGCGCGCGCAATCGTGGTATCGATCGACGCTCAGGACGCACGCCCGCTTCGGATTCACTTGGCTGACTCACAAAACCAAACTCTTTTTATGCTTTTATGCTACGTTCGCCTGCGACGCGAATTCGGCACGAAATTTCCCCACCGCACCCCGCAGTGTGTAATCTTTATACAGGAATACCCAGGGCCTGCGCGACCAATATCTTTCGGCAGTTTTGACCGCGAACTAAGCTCATAGACGCGCAAGTAACCCTTATGAAATGGGCAGTGCTGGCACTTTAATGCCGCGTTGAACGGCGGGGCGTGCGCCCACAGTTTCGTGCCAGCGTTTGAGATGGGGCCACTCAGCCAGATCAAACCCCAACATACTCCCCGCCGACATCACCCAGCCATGGCAGGCGATATCGGCAATGGAATAATCCGGCCCGGCCAAATAGGCGTTGGCACTGAGTTGCTTGTCCATCACGCCCAAGATGCGCCTGCTTTCCGTCGTATAGCGTTCAATCCCGACCGGAATTTTTTCCTTTGAGAATTTTACGAAGAACCCCATTTGGCCAAACATCGGGCCCACACTACTCATTTGGAAAAACACCCACTGCATGACGTTGATGAATCCGCGCGCATCGCTTGGCAGCAGTGGGCTTTTGGTTTTCTGCGCCAAGTAAACCAGAATGGCACCTGATTCAAAAACCGAGATGGGTTTTCCACTTGGCCCCTCATGATCAACAATGGCTGGAATTTTATTGTTAGGGCTAATTTTCAAAAAATCAGGAGCCATCTGCTCGTTCTTGCCGATGTGAACCAGATGCGGCGTGTAAGGCAGCCCCAGCTCCTCAAGCATAATTGAGACCTTCCAGCCGTTGGGGGTTGGGAAGCTATACAAGTCGATCATGCGTAGAATCCCTCAGCTATGGACAGTCTGTCGGCGTCGCAGTGGGCGCGGGGTTAAGGACATAACGCCCCGCCCTGCTTTCAGCGGTAAAAATTGCGTTCGCGGGCCCATAGCCCTCGGGGCGCGCAAGACCAGAAAGATCTGCCCAGAACGTATAAAACAGCTGCGCATCGCGCACGTCATCGCCATTCATCAGCACAACGAGCTGATAACGATCATCAGCGATCAATCGCTTTTGCGCATCAGCCAATGAACTCACGCGCCAGCGCGCATCGCCCAGCGCACTGTGCGCGCTCAAGGCTTTGCCTTGCTCGTGCGTCACAAAAACAACGCGGTCCCAGGGCTGAGGAATCAATTTGGAAAGACAAATGTAGGGGTTATCTGTAAGCCCGCGCGGTGTTGCTTGGCGCGCATCTTCGGGCAGTGCCGGGTTTGGGTCAGCCGCCGCGCGCAACGCGATATCAGCACCGAAATCATGCAACCACGTGGGCGGCACCGTTTGACGGTAAAAATACCAGCCCACCAGCATCACCGCTGCGATGCCCAGCACGACACTCTTGCCGCTTTGCCACCAAGAGACGGATGTTTCAGTGGCGCGAGGTGTTAGAACTTCACCCATCTTGTCATTGCCCGACTTGTTCGGGCAATCCATCGCGCAAAACGCGCTGATCTTGCGGATGAACTCTGGATGCCCCGGTTAAACCGGGGCATGACGAAGAAAAATAAATACAGCTACTCACTGCGCCAGCTTCTTTTTCAGAAGCTCTTGGCACAGCGCTGGGTTTGCTTTGCCTTGCGTGGCTTTCATCACCTGGCCGACAAACCAACCAATCAGGGCTTCTTTGCCCGCCTTCACCTGCGCGACTTTTTCAGGGTTGGCCGCCAGAATATCATCAACCGCTTTGTCGATCGCTCCGGTGTCAGTAATTTGTTTAAGCCCACGTTCTTCGACAATTTTTTCAGGGTCTTTGCCAGGTTCGGCCAGCATGATCTCGAACACGTCTTTGGCCAACCGGCCAGAGATGGTGTTGTTTTTGATCAGGGCAATTAATTTGCTTAAGTGATCGGCACTGATCGGGCTTTGGCCAATGGGCACATTCTTGGCGTTCAGCACGGCGAATAAATTATTCGACACCCAGGTATTGGCCAACTTGCCATCACCCGACTGTTTTGCGACCGTTTCAAAATAATCGGCATTTTCTTTTTCACCCACCAGCACGCCTGCATCGTAGGGTGACAACCCATATTGCGAAATGAAACGCTCTTTCTTCTCGTCGGGCAGTTCAGGCAAGGTTGCCTTGATCGCGCTCACATAGGCGTCGTCAAAAACGACCGGGAGCAAATCGGGATCAGGGAAATAACGATAATCATGCGCGAATTCTTTTGAACGCATGGTCCGCGTTTCGCCCTTGGCAGAATCATACTGGCGGGTTTCCTGGTCGATCTTGCCGCCACTTTCATACACATCAACATGGCGCTTGGCTTCAAACTCAATGGCTTGCATCACAAAGCGCACTGAGTTCACGTTTTTGATTTCGCAGCGTGTGCGCAACTCCGTCGAGCCCACCGGGCGCACGGACACGTTGGCGTCGCAGCGCATGTTGCCTTCTTCCATGTTGCCGTCGCACGTGCCGAGATAACGCAAGATCGAGCGCATTTTCTTCAGGTAAGCACCGGCTTCATCGGGGCTGCGCATATCGGGCTTGGAGACAATTTCCATCAACGACACGCCCGCGCGGTTCAAATCAATGAATGACTTGGTCGGATGAATGTCGTGGATCGACTTTCCTGCGTCTTGTTCTAAATGCAGGCGTTCGATCCCCACCGTGCGTGATGAGCCATCGGGCATATCCAGAATAATCGTCCCCTCGCCCACAATCGGCAGATCAAACTGACTGATCTGGTAGCCCTGGGGCAAGTCGGCATAGAAATAGTTTTTCCGCGCAAAAACGCTGCGCTGATTGATTTTGGCTTTCAGGCCCAGCCCGGTACGCACGGCGTGTTCAACGCAAATTTCGTTGACCACGGGCAACATGCCAGGCATGGCTGCGTCAACGAACGCGACATTGGAGTTCGGATCAGCACCAAACGAAGTGGAAGCACCTGAGAACAACTTGGCGTTTGAAATCACCTGGGCATGAACCTCAAGCCCAATCACCACTTCCCAGTCGCCGGTTTCGCCTTTGATGATGTAGCTCATCTTTTGCAGCCTATCTTTTTTTCGTCGTCCTCGGACTTGATCCGAGGACCCAGGGTTTGTTGCTCTGGACCCTCGGGTCAAGCCCGAGGGTGACAGTAAAATACAATATTCAACTCATCCCCGGAAACTTGGCACTGTCTTCCAGCACCTGGCATACGCGAAACAGCGTTTCCTCGTCCCAGCGTTTGGTCAGCACTTGCAACCCCAAGGGCAAACCATCGCTCGTCAGGCCCGCAGGCACCGATGCACCCGGAATACCAGCCAATGATGCTGGCACAGTGAATACGTCGTTTAAATACATGGCCACCGGGTCAGTGACTTTATCGTTCAAGCCAAACGCGCCGGTGGGTGCGGTGGGTGTCAGAATGGCATCGACTTTCGCAAACGCATTGACAAAATCTTGCGCAATCAGCGCGCGGACCTTTTGTGCTTTCAAATAATAGGCATCGTAATAGCCAGCCGACAAAACATAGGTGCCGATCAAAATGCGCCGCTTTACTTCTTTCCCGAAGCCCGCCGCGCGCGTTTTGGCGTACATGTCATCGAGGGATTTTCCAGGCACACGTAGTCCGTAGCGCACGCCATCGTAGCGCGCCAAGTTCGACGACGCCTCAGCCGGAGCGACAATATAATATGTGGGCAGCGCATACTTGGTGTGGGGCAGATCAATCTCGATCACCTCAGCGCCTGCGTCTTTCAACCACTGCGCACCCTTGTCCCACAGCGCAACTACTTCTGCGTTTAAACCAGCCGGGCGGTATTCTTTCGGAATGCCAATACGCATGCCCTTCACGCCTTTTCCCAAAACCGCTTCGACATCAGGCATTGTGGTGGGTGATGAGGTTGCGTCCTTCGGGTCGTGGCCGACCATGGCGTTTAACATCATCGCCGCATCGCGCACGGTGCGGGTCATAGGACCTGCTTGATCTAAGGAACTCGCGAACGCCACAACGCCCCAGCGTGAGCACCGCCCATAGGTGGGCTTCACGCCGACAATGCCGCAAAACGCTGCCGGTTGGCGGATCGACCCGCCGGTGTCAGTCCCCGTCGCACCCATCACCATGTGTGCTGCAACCGAAGCTGCTGATCCACCCGATGAGCCGCCGGGCACCAAATCGGCGGTGCTTGCTTTTGCATGCCACGGGTTCTTCACGTTGCCGAAATA
>JANLSL010000480.1:0-6759 GCA_031362385.1 Alphaproteobacteria bacterium
CAGTGTATCTCGCTGCTGTTTGCCGCCAATTTATACTATCCTGCTACCCGCATTCTGGGCAGTCAAAGACCAGCGGGCCCAGACAGCCCTCTATTAATCGTCCAGATAGTGGTCATAATCGCAGAACGACTTGCGCCATTCACCGCAACTTGGCGCAATCAGTCGCTGAGTTGGGGAGAAGGGGGCTGCACTAATGGATGATGGCTCCAATCTGCAAACCCTTCGTCGTGGTCTTACGGCGCTGCAATATATGAATGAGGTCGGCACCGCAAATCTTGCGCAGGTGGCGCGTCACTTGAAGTTGCCGCGTTCGAACGCCCATCGAATTATACAAACACTGGTCGGCGAGGGCTATCTCGAAAGAATGCCGAGCAGTCGGCTCTACAAGCTCACCGCTCTGGTGAAGCGGTTGTCGGCTGGATTTGATGATGACGATCTATTGGCGAAGGCAGCTCAGCCCGCGATTGAACGCTTGGCCGAGGAATTGGTGTGGCCAATTGCGATGGCCACACCCTATGGCGCAAATATGCTGGTGCGCGTTTCAACAGACTACCGCAGTCCAGTTGCCTTGGTGCGAACTCACTCTGGTTACGTCACACCCATGCTTCAGACAACGACGGGATTGCTTTTTCTTGCGCTATCAAATGAAGAAACGCGTAATCAAGTGGTGGGAGTTATCGAGAAACAGAACCAGTTTGCTCCTTTTTTCGACTCTCATAGCGATTTACAAAAAGTTCTACGGCAGGCGCGTAAGGATCGCTACATCATCCAAGACACGCGCTTCGCCGAGGGGAGCCTTGGCGTCCCGTTGCTGTGGGAGAAACGAATCTTGGGCGGATTGGTTGTAAGGTACATACGCAAAGCGGTAACGCGTAAACAAGCGATTGCAGAATTGTTACCGAGACTCCTCAAACTTTCTGAAGAGGTCATCGATGCATTTGACACTCTTATGAAAGCGAAAAAATAATGAACATAATAGCTAACCCAGACCTAAGCCACGTGCGCAAAGGGTATGTGCCAACTCGCCGTGGCGAAATTCATTATCGCCAGTGTGGCGAAGGCAACGTGACCATTGTCTTTTTGCATGCCGTATCTACAGGCGGGCTGGGATTTAATGATGTTCTCCCATGCCTCGCCCGCAGCGGGTTTCGTTCATACGCGATTGACTTGATGGGCTATGGCCGATCTGACAAGCGCGACCCGGGGTCTTGGCGCATTCATGATTTTGTTGAGAATACGCAAGAGGCGTTTGAACGCCTTCAAGTGGTTCCCACATGTCTTGTGGCAGGGCATTTTTCAGGGATTGTCGCTCTTGAAATGGCCGCACAGTCAGAGACCGAGGTCAGAAAGCTCGTTCTGGACGGAGTGCCAGTCGTCGCACCAGATCGCCGTCAACTCTTCCGCGACGGCCAAAGCCCAACGACGTCGGTCGAGTGGCATGAAGACGGCCGTCATGCTTTGTCATATTGGAAAACGTGTTTTAATTTGCTGTCGAAAGTCGATCCTACCTTGAAGCTATCTGCCAACCCACCTCAGGCGTTGCGCGAGAACTATATTGCGCTCTTAGAAACGTTCCTCTTTGAACCAAATACAATGGATGCTGTCGCCACCTACGAAATCGAGCAGCGGTGCCATGACATAAAATGCCCCACGTTGTTGGTCAGTAGTGACTGCGATTGGAACAGGCCGCATATCGAAACGTTAGCTGCGCATATTCCTAACAATAAAGTTCGTATTTTCGAAGGCACACACCCGCTTCACCAAATCCTTGCCCCTCATCGTTCTCAGGAATATGCCGATCTGATTTGCGATTTTTTGAATACTCAATTCGTATAAATAAAGGGCCTATCAAAAATGACAAAAGTACAAGCAGCGTCGATAGGCCCCATCCAGTTGACACCCGGTGTACGGCCTCAGCAGGTTTTAATCTTTGTCATTGTTTCAATGTGTGGCTATGCCGTATTCGGCTTTATCCCGTTGATGCTGCCCTATGTGTTGACCGAGCAACTCCATCTTCCGCAGGAGTTGCAGGGCCGGGCCACCGCCTCTGTTTCTCTCGCTCAACAAGTTGCGACCATTATATTTATTGTGCTCTTTGGTGCCCTTGCTGATCGTATCGGACGGCGCCTTCTGCTCGCAGCGTCGATGTTTGTGATGGCACTGGCAACATTTCTCTTCCCGATGTCGCCAACAATCTATTTTATGGTGGCGTTCAGCTTCCTGCTTGGTATTGGCCAGACGCTCCAAACCGCAGGCGGGGCGACGAGCGTCATTGATTACCCAGATAACACATCGCGTGGGAAATTCATCAGCTTGATGTTGGTCACGCAAGGGTTAACCGGAGCCATCCTTGTTGGCAGGGTTGGTGCCCAGATCCCCAAATGGCTCACTGAGGCTGGTTTCACGGCCGTTGATTCTGGTCGCTACGCGTTTTGGTTTATTGCGTGCTTTGGCCTTTTTGCAAGCTTTCTGGCTGTTCGAGGACTGACGTTAGATCGCAAGCAACAAAGTGCTGATTCGTTTAGTCCAAAAAAAGAAGCTGCTACGATTTGGGCAAATCTCAAGCTCGTTCTGGCCTATGCAAAGAAAAACCCTCGGTTCCGAGTTGTTCTGTTGGTCGCTTGCGTTCTTCGCAGCGATTTTTTTATCGTCATTACTTACTTGTCGTTATGGGTTGTCAGTTCAGCGCGCGGTCAGATGGCTGATACCGCAACCAGCTTGCAAAGAGCGGGCACACTCATGGCAGTTTTGCAGGTTGCATCCTTTATAACCCCCCTTGCTTTGGCATATTTTGTAGATCGTTATGATCGGATTAAATTAATTATCGTGTCGTTGGCATTTTGCTCAATTTCTTTTGCGTCAACGGCATTTGTTCAAGACATATTTGGCATATTTGCGCTGGTTGTTGTCGCGTGCATAGGTTTGTCAGAAGGGGCTATGATCATCACAACCCAATCTCTGCTGGGGCAAGAGGCGCCTGAAGATTTACGCGGCTCTGCGATGGGTATTTTTATCTTGCTTGGAATACTTGGGGTTGCGTTTATCAACGTGCTAGGGGGCTATCTTTTCGACGCCGTTCATTTTTCTGCGCCATTTGTGCTCGTTGGGATCTTGAACTTGATTGCCTTCGTCGCCGCACTAACCCTACGCAAGCGCAGCTCGACTTAATTATCCGATATCTGGGCGGTTTAGCGCAAATGCTTGGCAGCAAATGGGTGCTGGGGTGTATTCTCCGATACGTTTCCGCTGCTTATTGACGCATAATTCAAGCAGCTTGCGACTAGGGTGAACAATGTCTGGCCCGTACACCGATAAAGAGTTGGCTGCATATGCTGACTTCTACGAACAACATGGTGCAGTGAGGCTGCCTGGGCTGATTAGCTCAGACCTCGTTACGAAAGTGCTGGCTGCAATTGATGATGCGGCTGCTGCCTTCGGACCAGGCCGTGCGCCTGGTAAAGCGATGTCTTTCGGTCGCGGTGAGGGGCGAATGACAATCCGCTATATGTGGCGGGAAAACCCTTTCATTAAGGACTTTTTGTTTCGCGAGGCGCTGGCCGAACCCCTCGCGCGGGTTACAAGATGCAAGGAGCTTCGATTCTGGTTTGACCTGACCTTTATTCACGAAGCGGCTGGAGAAGGTGAGATTGGTGAAGGCACGGGATGGCACCATGATATTCCAGCGTTCGGCTTTAAGGGCGAGAAACTCCCCTCCCTTTGGATGGCGATGACGCCGTCAACGGCTGCAAACAGCAGGTTGGAATTTATCGACGGCAGCCACAAGTCTGTGCCAGGCTTCTTTCGCACCCCGACTGCTCCCGTCGACCCTGCCGATGGCATGCTCACAATCCCCGATTATGATGAGCTCGTTAAACAAGGGCGGGAGAAAATTTTGACGTGGGACTGTGCGCCAGGCGATGCAATAGTGATTCACCCCTACACAATTCATGGCGCGAAGGGTAATACCGGCTCGAAGGCCCATGGTCGTCGCGTGGCGATAACGACGCGCTGGCTTGGCGATGATGTACGTTGGTTGCCCAACGATCCTAAGGCAAAACAATTTCTCTCTGATCCGAGTGAAAAACCACTTCCGATCGGCGCGCGACCGGCGGGTGAGAATTTCCCATTAATATGGAAAGAAAATTCACGTATAGGCGATGTAAGAGCTGCATAAATCGAAGTGTCATTGCCGCCAACCCCTTGTATTACATGGGCTAGCGCTAGCTTTGCCCAATTGGGGCCTTGGTACAAACAGAATACTAACCGGTATCTGGATGGTCGTCTCGTAACCGTCTGAAATGCGATTGCGAGAGGTTAATGTGTCTCGTGGTGGAATTTTGCGATTCGTTAAGTCGCACGTTGATGTTAGTCAAAAATGGGGGAAGAAAAATGAATGTTCTTCAATACAAAACAAGCCGAGCAATCATTGCGGCGTTGATGGCAACGACTGCATATAGCAACCAAGGCATCGCTCAGCAGGTTGCCGCGGAGTCTCGGGTCGGTGGGATTGAAGAAATCGTTGTCACAACGCGGCGGCGCGAAGAATCGTTGCAGGAAGTGCCGCTTGCAATTACAGCCTTCAATGCGGCTCAGCTTGAAACCCAAGGGATCGAGACACTTCAAGATCTTACGTTTCTAACCCCCGGCATCACGATGCGCAGTACTGGTGGTGAAGCGTCTATTCAACCCATTATTCGCGGCATCGTGAATCTCGGTGGCGCAGAGCCTAACGTCGCTATTTTCCTAGATGGCGTTTATCTGGCCAATCAATCGACAGTGAATTTGTCATTCCTAGGTGTTGAGCGGATCGAAGTGGTGAAGGGCCCCGTCAGTTCGCTCTATGGGCGTAACGCTTTCGCGGGCGCTATCAACTATGTTTCTAAAAAGCCGACAGATAAATTTGAAGGGCGTGTTCAGCTGACAGCCGGTAACGACGGGCAAAAAGTTGCGCAAGGGTTCATTTCAGGTCCGATTGTGCCTGGAAAGTTCCGGGCTCGTCTCGGCGCAGTCTATGATGACTTCAACGGCAGCTTTAAAGATCAGGTCAATGGTGCGCGTTCAGGCGGGCATACAAAAAAAGATGTCGTCTTTAATTTTGATCTCGAGCCAAGTGACACGATCACCGCTACAGGCACATTGTACTATGGCGACGATACTTTTGCAGTAAATGGCGCGACCTACATTGACAACAATTGCGGTGGAGTCATCGGTTTTGGCCCACAGGCGACAGAACAGCGGCGGTACTGCGGGTTGATCAATGTTGAGCAGCGCCCAGTTGAGGTGGCCGCTCAGGCAGCCAACTCACAGGCTACGCCAAATGATCGCAAGGTTTTTTCGTCTAACCTCAACATTACGGCTGACCTTAACTTTGCAACCTTGTCTTGGCTGACGGGTTATAACGATAACAAGCAACTCACGTTTAACGATTTTACAGCGCGCCGCGTTGGTATTCCGTTCCTCCTCAATCCCGGCCCAGGCACCATCAACCTATTCGAAAATTTTGGCGCTGCATCAGACAATGATGACTTTAGCCAAGAACTGCGGCTAGCTTCTGCCCAAGATCAACAGTTCCGTTGGGTTGTTGGTGGCTTCTATTTCAAAGCAAAGCGACTCACTTCAACTTACATTGGTCTGGACAACACTAAAATCCCTGCCGGGCAGACAATCACAGCGCAGTTCGGAATTGGAAATCTCTTCCTAACACCGGGCGGATTTCCTCACCCCGTGAACCGCAGCGTCACTAATAATACCGACCGTCAAACGTCAGGTTTTGTTGGAGCGGACTTTGATGTGATCGAAGACCTCACTGTTTCAGGCGAGGTGCGTTACACTAAGCAAAAGAAAGTCGCCGATTTAATATCGCTCTCGACCGGACCCTTTGGGCTCCGCCCATTGGGCGGCCCCTTCACGGCCAGGTATTCGTTCTGGAACTATCGCACCTCGGCTAACTATCAACTCAACCAAGATGCCATGGTCTATGTCAGTTTTGCGACAGGCACCAAGGGCGGTGACTTCAACCCGCGCGCAACAATTCCATCCGAAGTTGGTTACGGTCCTGAGAAAAATAGAACGTATGAAATCGGGGCCAAAACAACTTGGTTAGACCGCGCGTTGCAACTCAATGTCGCGGCCTTTCACATTGATGATATCGGTCTACAAGTGCAGGGTCCGTCTACCAATCCAGCAGCAGTTGGTTTGGTGACAAAGAACTTCGGGGCTACCAATAGCGAAGGCTTTGAAGTCGAAATGGCGGCGTTACCGACCAAAGGTGCCAAGTTTAGCCTTGGCGTCGGTTACGCCAACCCAAAGTACGATGCGACAGCCTTTGACTTTGGTGCGTTGACAATCTGTACGCAGGTTGGCCCAACATTCTGCCCTGCCAGCCGCCTTGTGCGAATTGCGACACCTCAGGTGCCCAATCCGCCAGCAGGAGCTGCGCCGAACGTGTTCAAGCTCGAAGGCCTACAAACACCCCGGACCAGCAAGTGGCAGTACTCATTGGCTGCGAATTTCGATGGTGCGCTGACCGGAGATTGGGGTTGGTTCGCAGGTGCCGATTATCGCTATGAGTCCAAGTGGTTCTTCGACCAAACCAACATTTCTTGGGTGAAATCGAGAAACGTTATATCAGCGCGGGCTGGTGTTGAGTCCGGCGGCATCAAGCTGACAGCCTATGTTGATAACCTGACGAACGACAAAACACCTGAAGGCGTAGGGTATAACGTGCGCCTGAATGACCTCGTAGGCAATTTCATTGCG
>JANLSL010000171.1:0-5728 GCA_031362385.1 Alphaproteobacteria bacterium
TTTGCGAATATCAGAAAAAACGTTTCCCGTGCCCGCCAATTCCAGAATTTTTACTTCGCCAGCTGAAAAACCTTTGGCGCGATAGGCTGCAATGCGCTCACGGCCCACCAGCACACTGCGCGCTTGTTCTGCGGCATTGCCCTCTTGCGGGCGATCAGCACCGGGGGCGGGTGGACGCAAATTAAAATCTGGCGGCATCACCAAGGGTGCGCGCGACACCACGGCGAACTCATCGGGGACTGACTTGTCGATGCCCAAGGCCCGGCGCGTATCTTGGCAGCCCGAGATCAGCACCGCGGCAGCGGCAATACTCAAAATTGTTAAATGACGCTTCATCATGTGTTCTCAAGTCCCTTTTGTCTCAAGCCCGTTTTGTCTCAAGCCTGATGGTGCTGGCGGTTCAACACCGCGTCAAGCAGCCACAACGCCACACCAATAGATATACAACTATCTGCCACATTAAATGTGGCAAAATGCCAGCCTGCCACATGAAAATCGAAGAAATCAGCCACCGCGCCCCACCGGGTGCGGTCAATAATGTTGCCCACTGCTCCCCCGATGATTAAACCGCTGGCCGCCTGGAGCAGCGGGCCCTGCAGTGTGCGCAACCACCAAATCAATCCCACCGTAATGGCTGATTGAACCGCGATCAAAATATAGGTGGTGGTCCCGCCGCCATCGAACATGGAAAAGCTAATGCCGGTATTCCAAGCCATGCGCAGGTTAAAGAACGGCAGCAGTTCAATCAGCGTGTCAGAATAAAATGGTGTGTCCGTCACACCCTCGGGGCGCATCAGGCCCAGCAGAAAAAACTTCGAGACCTGATCCAGCACCAGGATGATCGCTGCGACTGCAAGACCCAAACGCATTACGCCGCCGCCGCAGGCATGGCATCAACCGCATCCGAGCAGCGTTCACACACGAATGGATGCTTATGCTTGCCAACATCGGGCAATACTTTCCAGCAGCGCTGGCATTTTTCGCCCAAAGCCAGATCAATCTTCACGCCCACACCTGCGACATCGGCCACGGTGTAGGCACCTTCGGGAACGCCAGCTGCCCTCATCGTAATAGACGAGGTGATGCTGACATCCTCCATCGGCACATCTTTCAACACAGCGATGGTTTCAGCGGGCGCAAATACAAGCGGATGGCCTTGCAATGAGGCGCCAATGCGCTTGGCCGCACGCTCGACTTCTAACGCCCCCGTTACCACGCGACGCACATCGCGCACCGTTTGCCATTTTGCAGCGAGGGTGTCGTTTTTCCAGGCATCGGGGATATCGGGGAAGGTTTGCAAATGGACCGATGAGTTTTCGCCTGGGTGGCGCGCCAGCCAGGCCTCTTCAGCCGTAAAGCAAATGAACGGCGCCATCCATGTGACCAAACATGTATAGGCGGTATCGAGCACGGTACGGCAGGCGCGGCGGCGGATATCATCAGGTGCATCACAGTACAAAGCATCTTTACGCACATCGAAATAAAACGCCGACAAATCCACTGCGCAAAAATTATGCAGCTCGTTGAACAGGCCGTGGAAATCGTAACTGGTGCACGCACTACGGATTTGTTTGTCGAGCTGCCACAACCGGTGCAGCACGTAGCGTTCTAATTCAGGCATATCGCTGGCTGCCACTTTTTCAGCCGCTGAAAAGCCGCTCAAATTACCCAGCAAATATCGCAAGGTATTGCGCAAACGGCGATATAAATCGCTCATCTGCTTGATGATGTTAGGCCCGATCGATAAGTCTTGCGTGTAGTCCGACGCCACCACCCACAGCCGCAAAATATCAGCACCCGACGTGCCCACCACGTTATCTAACGGCACCATGTTGCCCATGGACTTGGACATCTTGTTGCCCTTCTCGTCCAACAAGAATCCGTGGGTGAGTACCGCGTCATAGGGTGCCCGACCGCGCGTGCCGCACGATTCTAACAGCGAGGTATGGAACCACCCGCGATGTTGGTCTGAGCCCTCCAAATAAAGGTCCGCAGGCCATTTAAGTTCGGGGCGCTGTTCCAACACGAAAGCATGGGTGGACCCTGAATCAAACCACACTTCCACAATGTCAGTGACTTGCGTCCAGTCAGAGGCAACATACTGATCGCCCAAAAAGCGCTCGGGCTTTGAGGTCATCCAAGCGTCTGCGCCCTCTTCCTCAACCGCTTTGGCAATGCGTTCAAACACGACGGGGTCTTTCAACACCTCGCCAGTTTTGGTGTGCATAAATAATGTAATCGGCACACCCCATTGGCGTTGACGCGAAATGCACCAATCGGGCCTGCTTTCGACCATAGCATGAATGCGATTGCGCCCGATGGCGGGCACCCACTGGGTGGCATCAATCGCCGCCAGCGCCTTTTTGCGCAAGTCGTTGGTCTCCATCGAGATAAACCACTGCGGCGTGTTGCGGAAAATCAGCGGTGCCTTCGAGCGCCATGAATGCGGATAACTGTGCGTCAGTTTACCGTGATGAAGCAGCGCGCGCGCTTCTTGCAAAGCTGCGACAACTTTGGGCGCCACTTTGAAGACGTGCTCACCGGCGAACAGCGGCACAGCAGGCACATACAACCCATCGCCGTTCACCGTATCGGGCACAGGAATATTTTTAACCCGACACAGTTCGTAATCGTCTTCGCCGTGACCAGGTGCCATGTGCACAAAGCCAGTGCCTTGCTCAGTGGTCACAAACGAACCGGCGTGCAGCGGAACGTCAAAGTCATAGCCTTTGCCGTGCCACGGGTGTTTGCACACAGTGCCTGCAAACGCCGCGCCCTTGATCTGACTGATCACGCGATGTTCGGTGATGCCGGTGACTTTGAGCAGCTCAGGCAATAAACCCTCGGCAACCGCAAAGCGTTCGCCGACGCGCGCGCCACTTTTTTCAGCCACGGCGGCGACTTCAATCACCGCGTAATCAATTGCTTCTCCGAACGCGATGGCGCGATTACCCGGCAGGGTCCACGGTGTCGTGGTCCAGATCACAATGCTGTGGCCCGCCAATTCTGTCACGCCAGTCTTGGCCACTGGAAAGCGCACCCACACTGTTGTGGACGTATGATCGGCGTATTCCACTTCGGCATCGGCAAGTGCGGTTTTTTCTACCACCGACCACAACACCGGCTTGGCCCCGCGGTAGATGCTGCCATTGAGTGTGAACTTGGCAATCTCGCGCACGATGGCCGCTTCAGATTTGAAATTCATGGTGGTGTAGGGATTATCCCAATCACCGGTTACACCGAGGCGCTTGAATTCTTCCTTCTGGACCGCGATCCACTTTTCGGCGAACGCGCGGCACTGACGGCGAAACTCGACCACCGGCACAGCGTCTTTATTTTTTCCCTTGGCGCGATATTCCTCTTCGATCTTCCATTCAATCGGCAGACCATGACAATCCCAGCCCGGCACGTAGGGCGCATCGAAGCCGGTCATTTGCCGCGCGCGGACAATCACGTCTTTGAGAATTTTATTCAGCGCATGGCCGATGTGCAGATTGCCGTTGGCGTAGGGCGGGCCATCGTGCAGCACAAATTTCGGTTTGCCTTTCGCGCTCTCGCGCAGGCGTTGGTACAAATTCATCTTGGCCCAGCGTGCCAGCAACTGTGGCTCAAGCTGCGGCAGGCCCGCTTTCATCGGAAAGTCGGTGGCCGGTAGAAAAACCGTGGCTTTGTAGTCAGGCGTAGAAGAAGACGTCATGGCGCGGGTGATCCCGGAGTGAGAGTCGGATAAAAAGCGAAAACGGCAGCAGCCCCATTCTGATTACAGAATGGGGAGGATAATTCGCTCCCGGACACTCAATATGCGGCGGCTTTTCATGGTGCGGGGGTGTACCAGGGGCATCTCAGGGCATCAATGGGCAGTGGCTTGAGTATTTAATAAATATCCATAGAATATCTATTAAATATCTTTAGGAGCGTGCGATGCAGGTTCAAGTCAGCAAGTGGGGCAATAACTTAGGCATCCGAGTGCCGAAGGATCTGGCGGCGCGCGCCGGGCTGGTTGATGGCGCGCGGGTTGAAATGTCGCTGGAAGGAAGCCGGATCGTCATTTCGACTGACCGCCCGATCTATGCATTGGCCGAGCTGCTGGAGGGCGTCACACCTGAAGCCTTGCATGATGCCTATGACTGGGGGCCTGACAAGGGCCGTGAGAATACGCCCTGATGTCGGGCTTGGCTGAAGCGGCGGGTGATTTTGGCAGCGGCGCTTATGCGCCCGAGGCCGGTGACTTGATTTGGACCGACTTCGACCCCAGGCGCGGTCGCGAACAAAGCGGCCATCGACCCGCACTGGTCATTTCGCCCATTGCCTTTTACCACGCCAGCCGATTTGCCATCGTCTGCCCGATCACTACACAAATCCGCCCCTTTGCCACCAGTGTCGTCTTGCCTGCGGGGTTGAGTGTGACGGGCGAAGTGCTGACCAGCCATGTGCGCAGCATCGACACACTGGCGCGGCCCATCGCGTTTGCTGGAAGCCGGGTATCGGCTGTTGTGCTTGGCGAGGTCCGCGCCAAAGTCGCCGCACTCATGGGGCTGACAGGTTAGGGCGACATCACACCGGCACAAACGGTGCCGGGCCAGCCGCAAACGCGCGGCCCTTTAACAATTCACGGGCTTTGATGCAGTCTTTGGCAATCTGGGCCTTAATGGCCTCAATGCCGTCGAATTTCATTTCCGGGCGGATGTAGTCAATCAACGCCACGCGCAAATGTTTTTGATAAAGGTCCTCGTTGACATCAAACAAATGCACTTCGAGCAATAAATCTTTTTTATCAAACGTCGGCCGGTGGCCAAAATTCGCCACGCCATCGCGCCAAACGGTCTCAGCCCCCCGATCTATCCCTGCCCGCACCGCATACACACCGCGCGCGGGGTGCAGGTAATCGCCGTGGGGAATATTGGCGGTGGGAAAACCCATGAAGCGTCCGCGCTGATCGCCGTGCTCGACCCGGCCTTCAATTTCCCAGTAGCGGCCTAACAACTGCGCAGCGTCATGGCACTGCGCGTTCTTTAGATAGGTGCGGATGTTGGATGAGGAATAGCGTGTTCCGGGGCCACCACCATCGGGGCCATTGCGTTTCTCGGCCACTGCGGTGACGCCAAAGTTATGGGTGCGCGCCATGTCGTGCAGCAGGCCGACGTTGCCGCCGCGCTGGCGGCCAAACACATAATCAAAACCCACCACCACATGACTGATGCCCAAGCCTTTGACCAAAATTTCTTCCACGAAATTCTCAGCCGTATGCTGCGAGAACGCGCGGTCGAAGGTTTGCACGTACAGAAAATCAACGCCCATGGCCTCGATCAAACGCGCCTTGATGCGAAATGGGCTGAGGCGAAAGGGCTCTTGATCGGGTTTAAAGAATAACCGCGGATGAGGCTCGAACGTCATCACGGCGGCGGGCACCCCCTTGGAGCGCGCCAAGCGTACGGCCTCGCCAATCACCGCTTGGTGGCCGAGGTGTAGGCCGTCGAAATTGCCAAGCGCAATCACCCCGCCCTTCAGCGTGGCCGGAACTTCGCCGTAATACCGAACAAGGCGCATATTTTTTTACTTACGTTCTCGCCGGGACCATGAGTGTTGCATCGCCGTCGATCACGACCTTCTCGTTGACCAGGCATTGCGTTTTGAAGGTCACAAACTTTTTATCAGGCAGCGCACCCGTCACTTCGACGCGCGCGGTCACGGTATCGCCAATTTTCACCGGGGCTTTGAACTTCAAATT
>JANLSL010000184.1:0-1806 GCA_031362385.1 Alphaproteobacteria bacterium
GGTTTTGGCCACCGGAAATAATGCATCTGCCCCATACAAATCCACATACTTGTCCAAGTAGTCGTGCGGCGTGGGCGAGAACATGGAGGTCAGGCGGTGGTAATGCAGCACCTGTTTACCGGAGGGGTCAAAAATGAAACACCCTTGAAAGAAAATGCCGGGGAAATTTTTATCGCGCACATAGGCGTTACCGGCCAAATACACCTTGGCATCCTGGGCAATTTTAGCGAGTGCTGCGTATTCTGGTCCGTCGATGTCCACTGCTGCCAGTGCGGCCCATTTTTCAATCGCCATGCCCATGGGAAAGCCGGTCATGAAATATTCTGGCAGCACGACGAGCTTTGTATCTGGCCCGGCCGAGATACGGCACCCCGGCACTGTGACGGCCAGCCGACCAAGACAGCGCTTCATCATCGCTACGGCCGCCGCCCGATCAACGCAATCGTTGACTGGATGACAGGTGATCTGCATCGGCACGGCGCGATAAGTGAGCATCAGCGCGTTCCCCTCCCCTGGCGAGACTGCAGATTAGCGCGATGCCCCATGAACACAAAGAGTTCATCGCTGCAGGAACAAATTGACCTGCAGCGATGTTTGGTGAGCTATCGGCATTACACACGAACCGTTGCCGACCAATTGATGCGGCGCGTCAGCCACATCACGGCCGACAGTGCAATAAACAGAGCCCATGAACCGATCAAAAGTGGGTAATTTTCCTGGCCAATCAACAGGTACATCAAACCATAAAGCACGGTCACCAAGCTTGCGATGACGGCGGCCTGTCGGCGGCCAGTAATACTCCAGGTATACAGACTCATTTGAGCAACAACTGCAAACGTACTGGCAAAATAAGCAGGGCCAAAGCCTAAAATTTCTGACGTCGAGAGCAGCAGAAGGTAGAAAATACACATCGCGCCCCCCATCAGCAAATATTGGACCGGGTGCACAACAGACCCACCGATAAGCTCGAATAACACAAAGGCCGTGTAAGTCAGGATCACGATCAACACGCCATAATCTGCGACGCGAGTAATTTTCCGGTAGACTGATGTGGGCTCATTCAATCTGACGGCAACATGAAAACCACGATCGCTAGAGTTCGATTCAATATTGCCCACTTCAAACCCCTCCAAATTCACAGGCGGATTGTTGACCGCATTGGTTCTGAGCATCCATGTCGCGTTAAAACCTACAGCCGTGACGTCGCGGTCGTCGGGAAGCTGCGAGCCTTCAAACACAGGCGACGACCAATTTCCAGAGAGATGAATGACTGCTGCATAACGACCCGGGTTGATACGAATTGCTGTGCTGCCGCGCAACGTAAATTGCGTTTGCTGCATCACCTCGTCGTCGCCCGACACATCAGTGAATTTTTTAATGCTCTGATCGTCGAGGCGAATACCGATGAAGTTTAACGTCTTGCCAAACCGATTCTGAGCAGCGTATTCGGCCTGGTCTTTATCTTGCGGAATAGGCGCGATGGGCTCGGCCATATCGACTTTACGTGCGTCTAAAGCTGAAGACCCAAAATAAGCTCGCTGCCAATCGAACTTAAAACCATCAGTTAACTTGGACTGGATGTCTTTCTTGGAAAACGTTGCCTGGGCGGAAATTTGAGCGCTATAGGCAATGGCTGAAAATATCCCGCGCGCAAGTCTTTTCGCATCGAGATGCCCCGTGACATCGACTTTACGTGGCTCGATCATCACAAAACTTTCATCGCGTCTTGACTTGCCACTTTCGACGATCACCCGATAGACAGGAACAATCAAAACCGGCGGGGCAATCTCTTGTTCTGGCCCCCAG
>JANLSL010000194.1:0-2441 GCA_031362385.1 Alphaproteobacteria bacterium
GGTTTTGCGGGGTCGATGATTGTGCTCTTTTTCGCAGCGGCGTGTTTTATGCTGACGGTGTTGGGATTTGGGTTGATGGTTTCAACGCTCACACGTAATCAATTTGCCGCCTCGATTGTTGCCATCACCGGCACCATGATGCCAGCCATCTTGCTCTCAGGCTTTATCTTTGACTTGCGCTCCATGCCCGTGGCGATTCAAATCTTTAGCGCCATTGTGCCGGCGCGCTATTTTGTCGAGATCCTCAAAACGCTTTTCCTTGCTGGCAATATATGGCCGATCATTCTGCCCAATCTGGCGGCCCTCATTGCTATGGCAACGCTATTTCTTACTATCACTTTTCGCGCCACGCGCAGGAAACTCGCATGAGTGAGGTTCACAATGGCCATGATGTATGGCGGTGGCGTGAAGCGCTGGCGCGGGTCCTTTTTTTAGTCCGGCGCGAATTCCTGACCATTTGGCGCGATAAGCGCAGTCGCTCGGTGCTTATTATCCCACCAGTTTTGCAGCTGCTTTTGTTTAGCTATGCCGCCACCTTCGAGGTCAACGATGTGCCCTTGGTGGTGTTCAATCAAGACATGAGCCTGGAAAGCCGCGACTTGGTCGCGAAGTTTACGGCATCACAAACATTTAAAGTGGTCGAGCGGGTGACCTCGTTGCAAGAAGGGCAAATTTTAATCGACCGGGCAAAGGCGTTGATGATGATTCGTGTCCCGCCTCATTTTGCGCGTGATTTAAAGTCTGGTCATGCGCCTGAAATTCAAGTGATTGTCGATGGTCGCCAATCCAACACCGCGCTGATTGCGCTGGGGTATGTGAATTCGATCGTTGATGATTTTACCCGCGAGCGCGCGCGCACGTTAGGTCAGGCAACAGTTGCGCCAGTACTGGTTCAGCGCGCATGGTTTAATCCCAATATGACCAGCCAATGGTTCATCGTGCCGGGACTGGTGGCCACGCTGACCATGATTATTGCCGCAGTAATTACCTCGCTTTCGATTGCGCGTGAGAGAGAACTTGGCACGTTCGAACAACTTCTTGTGACCCCACTGCGGCCCTACGAGATTCTGATCGGTAAGCTGGTTCCGGCGGTCGTGCTGGGGCTGGCTGAGGGGTTATTGTTAGGCGTGATGGGCATCATCTTTTTTGGTGTGCCATTGCGCGGTGACGTGCTGATGCTCATTCTGGGTCTGCTGGTGTTTTTGTTGTCGGTCACCAGTTGTGGTTTGATGATCTCGGCGCTGACAGCCACACAACAGCAAGCGCAAATTGCTGCTTTTTGTTTCATCATGCCGTGCGTTATTTTGTCTGGGTTTACAACGCCCATCGAGAATATGCCGGGCTGGGTGCAACTGCTGACGTACTTTAACCCGCTGCGCTATGTGCTGGTCATCAACCGCGGCATTTTCTTGCAAGACATGCCTGTCAGTGTGGTATTCGCAAATCTGTGGCCGATGGCTTTGATTGGCATGGCCACGTCGATTGGGGCAATCATCCTCTTTCGCCGCCGCGTTTTGTAACGAACGCTCCAGCTTAACGAAACCAGATCGCACCAGGGTATTTTGCTGCCATCCGTCGGTCCATGCCGAGCCAATGGCCTGATGGTGTGAAGACGATGACCAGCGCCAACAGGCACAACGGAATCAGCGATGCATCGTAATAGCCACCGATGGCGAAGTTGAACATCAGGAAAAAGGCCATAGCTCCGGCCCAGCGCGACGTCAGGCCCGCGAAGCAAGCGATACCGACATAAAGTTCACCTAGGGCGACCACGTAGGCAATGGGTACATAAAATGGAAGTGCTAAGACCTTCAGGTACATCAAGCCAAAAGCGTCGATGGCACTCTGGTCTGCTTTGCCAAGGTCAGCAATGCGGGCTTCGAATACCCCTTTCAGGTAATCGGTCCACATCCACCCGTTACGGATTTTGTTCACTCCGGCAAAGAAGAAGAACAATCCCATAAAGTAGCGGACAAATATCGCGGCACTCACCCCGATGTAGCGTAGGGGCCGTTCTTTGAATGAGGTGCGCGACCACATGAAGGCTGCGGGGGTTTGAGTCATTTTGCAGCCGCCTGGGCAGTTTCAATCGCGCATTGACCCAAGGCTTTGCCATCAGCACTTATCCAAGCGCCGGTCGCGCGGTTGATCACCGTGCTGCCCACTTCTATTTTTGATTCTTGAATGCTGAGACGGGCAATTTCGGTACGCGCGGAAGTTTTGCCTTCCAGATTAGTCTCAACAATACGCACGTCGCGTTTCTCCCACACTCCGCGACCTAACCCTGGCACATAATCGAGCACTGTCATCATTTGCCCCAGAAAGCCCTTTTTCTGGAAGGCATAAACTGTTTTGGCGTTAGCCTCTGGAGCCGTACAGGTCAGGGTTGCCACGCACATGGTACACATCTCGCCGTAACGATCTTGCAGAAGCATGTACGA
>JANLSL010000228.1:0-2439 GCA_031362385.1 Alphaproteobacteria bacterium
GCCCAGCAGCCAATGAACTGGCCCCAATAATGTGTACGTCGTTTTCAACAGCTTGCTTGGCAGCTTCAGCCGGTGTTTGGAACAGCGGCCCGATATCAACGTCAAACCCTAAATCCGCGAACGCTGTGGCGATGACTTTCTGACCGCGGTCGTGGCCATCTTGGCCCATTTTGGCCACAAGAATACGCGGGCGGCGTCCTTCCTTTTCGGCGAACGCTGCCACGTGGGCTAATACCTTTTTCATCTGATCAGAATTTGTGCCCACTTCTTTTCGGTAAACCCCCGAGATCGATTTAATTTCCGCGACGTGACGGCCAAACACCTTTTCCAGCGCAGCAGTCATTTCGCCGACCGTCGCCATTGACCGTGCGGCCTCAACCGACAACGCCAGTAAGTTTCCTTGCCCTGATTGCGCGGCCTGCGTCAATGCATTCAGTGCTGCATCTACTTTAGACTGGTTTCGTTCGGCCTTGAGGCGCGCGAGTTTATCAAGCTGAGCCTTGCGAACCGCAGTATTATCGACCGAGCGCACATCAATTTTTTCAACTGTTGTCGGGCGGAATTTGTTAACCCCCACCACTGTTTGGCGGCCAGAATCGATGCGTGCCTGGGTACGCGCAGCGGCTTCTTCAATGCGCAGCTTCGGAATTCCAGCTTCGATGGCCTTGGCCATGCCGCCTAAACCTTCGACCTCTTGAATGTGGGCCCAGGCTTTTTGCGCCAAGTCGTGTGTCAGGCGCTCCACATAATAGCTGCCCCCCCACGGGTCGACACTTCGAGTGGTGCCAGTTTCTTGTTGAATAAATAATTGTGTGTTGCGGGCAATACGCGCGGAAAAATCTGTGGGCAGTGCCAAAGCTTCGTCGAGCGCGTTGGTGTGCAATGACTGGGTATGGCCTTGGGTGGCGGCCATCGCCTCGATGCAGGTGCGTGTGACGTTATTATACACGTCCTGCGCGGTCAGGCTCCAGCCCGAGGTCTGACAGTGCGTACGCAGGCTGAGCGAGCGGTTGTCTTCCGGGTTGAATTGTTTGATGAGCTTTGACCACAGCAGCCGTGCGGCGCGCATTTTAGCAACTTCCATGAAGTAGTTCATGCCTATGGCCCAGAAGAAACTCAATCGTGGTGCAAATGCATCAATACCAAGGCCCGCTTTGATTCCGGCGCGCACGTATTCCACGCCATCAGCAAGGGTGTAAGCTAACTCAAGGTCAGCAGTCGCACCTGCTTCCTGCATGTGATAGCCGGAGATCGAAATAGAATTGAACTTCGGCATCTCCTTCGACGCATAAGAGAAAATATCTGAGATTGCGCGCATGCTTGGCGTGGGTGGGAAAATGTAGGTGTTGCGCACCATGAACTCTTTCAGAATGTCGTTCTGAATGGTCCCCGACAATTGCGCGGGCTTCACACCTTGCTCTTCAGCTGCTGCGATATACAAAGCCATGATTGGCAGCACTGCTCCATTCATGGTCATCGATACGCTCATTTGGTCCAGCGGTATGCCACCGAACAGCGTACGCATGTCATAAATCGAATCAATCGCCACACCCGCCATACCGACGTCACCCATCACGCGCGGGTGATCGCTGTCATAGCCACGGTGCGTGGCTAAATCGAACGCGATCGAGAGGCCCTTTTGTCCGGCAGCTAAATTGCGCCGATAAAATGCATTGGAATCCTCAGCTGTTGAGAAGCCCGCGTACTGGCGAATTGTCCAGGGTTGGGTGACGTACATCGCCGCATAAGGCCCGCGTAAATAAGGTGGCAGGCCCGGGCGCGTATCAAGAAAATCCAACGGCGCGGTATCGGCGCTGGTATACAGCGGCTTTACCGCAATACCTTCGGGTGTGAGCCAGTTCGACTCACTGAGTGGCTTTGCAGTTTCGCGCATTGCTTGATCGCGCCAGCCATCGGCTGATAACGCGCCAGAATTAGACGTTGAGGCCAACCCGATGTCGGCAAAATTAGGAAGTTGTGCGCGGTTCATTTTGTTCATGGCTAACCTGCAGCCAATTTTGTATGCGCTAAGCCAAGGATCGCTATGACATCGCAGCCCATGTAAATAAATTCGTCAACGCCAGCAGCCTTGAAGGCATTCTCCGCTTCAAGGGGCCGTCCGGCAAGATAGACTGTGGCCGCACCTGCGGCTTTTAGCGCCGTGGCAACGCTGGGCGCCTTCTCAGCATACACCGCATCAGTCGAACAAATTACTGCGAAAGCAGCACCCATGGCCTTGAAGTCTTTGGCAATAACAGATGCATCGTTGCCACCTGAACCCATCACAGCTTCAAGCCCACCTGCTTCAAAAAAGTTTTTGGCATAACTGGCGCGCGCTGTGAAATCAGCCACGCGGCCAATATTGGCGATGAAGATTTTAGGAGCGGTTCCGAATTTAGTTTTGAACGCATCGGCTTGGTCGCGCAACTGCTCAAAACC
>JANLSL010000230.1:0-3100 GCA_031362385.1 Alphaproteobacteria bacterium
GCCGTTTGGGCTTGATTGCAGTCAATTCAACATTTTGACGGTGATTGGTGCGACTGGCCCGGTTGCATTGATGGAACTGGCCCGCATCCTGGATTTAGACCCCTCCACGCTCAGCCGTGCCCTTAAGGCCCTGAAGTTTAAAGGCCTTATTGTGACGGTCGGTGGGCGTGGGCGCGGCGGACTTACTCTGGAACTCACCCAGACCGCTGAAGAGCTCATGGCAGTATCGCTGACGGCCTGGAAAAGCGCTCAGCAAGGTCTTGTCGCCACGTTGGGCAGCGCTGATATCGGCAGAATTGTTGAGTCTTTTGACCGGCTTGACTCTTCCGCTAAATGAAAGTGAACAAAGCTGCATTATTAATGTATATGCATTATTTAATGCGATGAATAACTTTATAAATGGCCCCAGTACGCAAGGCCCATACGGAAGTAAGTATTTGATCGGTGCCTGTCGCAGATTAAGAGCTTTTTAAGCGCCCTCCGTTAACCATTTCATCTGAGCCTCTTTTTTCGCTGCAAAAGCAGCGCAGTAGGGTCCATCGGTGAAGACTGCAACCAAAACATTTATTGACGGTGAGTTGATCTTCGCGCGCGGCGAAGAGAGCCGCTGGGCGTTCGAACTGCTTGAAGGTGTCGTCGAGATTATTGGCGACGGCGAGACCGGCCCTAGCGTTCTGACGCGCATCAAGCCTGGTGAGTTGTTCGGAGAAATGGGCGTGCTGGATGCGGCACCGCGCACCAACACAGCGCGTGCGCGTGGCAAGGTTACCGTTAAAGCGATTGGTAAAGACGATTTTCTCAAGCGCGTCGAGTCGGACCCCGACACCGCGCTCAAGGTCATGACAAAGCTGGCCAAGCGGATGCGCTCAACCGAAGGCTCGCTGATTCCGGCTGATGTCTGGCGCGAGGCCACGGCCAAGCTTCCTATACCGCTCGATACGGGCGTGAATGCAACGCCGATGCCGCGCATTGGGCGCCCATTGCCGCCCAACCTGATTGGCGAACGCAAATCGAACCTGTTCGAGCGCATGCTCGATTCGATGGTGAAAGACACCACCCGCGGCCCCAGCAAAAAAGCCAAAGCGCCAACCCCCAGCGATATTCAAATTCTGGTGGGGCTGTTCAAAGACGATTACGAAAATATGCAACGCAAGCTGCTGATCGAAGCGCTTGATGGTATTCCCGGTATTCGCGCCATCCCGGTCGAACGTGAATTCACCCGTTTTGTTCACGGCGTCAGTGAGCCGGGCGCGCTGCTCAATGATGACACCGCTAAACGCGCCAATCGCGAAGGCCGCACGTGGCTTGCCGAACGCAATGCCGACTTGTTGATTTGGGGTGTGATTGAACCAACGGGGCGTAACGTTGAGATTCATTTCGTTACCGTGACATCAAGCCCCGGCGAACGCGCTGGCCGGTTTACACAACTCAACACATTATACTTACCCATCGATTTTTATAACGACTGGGTGCCGCTGATCCGCGCTTGCGTATTGGCGGCCATTGACCCGCGCAGTTTTGCCCAAGGGCGCATTATGCGCTCGGCGTTGCCCGGCCTTTGCAACACGGCCCGCACCATGGGCCTCGACCCATCGGCAGCGATGGAGCCCATTGAACGCGCCGCCATTATGTTTTGCTATGGCAATACTGCGGCCATGTGCGCCCAACTCGAAGGCGATCGCTCGTGGTATCAAACCGCTATCGAAGCTTGGCGTGGTGCAGCAGCACTTTTTGGCAACGACTACAGCCCGATTCTTGGTCAGCTCTATCAACAATTAGGGCTGGCTCTACAGATTGTCGCCGAACGCACCAACGATATCGAGCGCATGGAAGAGGCAGCTGATTGCTATCGCCGCGCGCTGGTTCATATGTCGCGGCGCAAGCAGCCTGCCGACTGGGGTTTGATGAAATACCGGTTGGGCTGCGTATTGTATAAAATCGATATGGCAGTGGGCAACGACAACGCGCTGCGCGAAGCAATTCATGCCTGCCAGTCGGCACGGCAAGTATTTAATCGCTACACCCATCCCATCCGCTGGTCGGAAATTTCCAATACCCTGGCGCAAATTCTGCAGGTCTATGGCGACAATGCCCGCAGCGTACCGGTGCTTGAGTATGCGGTGAAATGCTGTGCGGCGGCCCTTCAGGTGCGCACCCCAGACACCTCGCCTTTGCAATGGGCAACCATTCAGAACACGCTGGGCTCAGCATTTTTCCTTTTGGCCAAGCACACGGGCGAATGGGAATACATGCGCCAGTCATCTGAAGCGTTTAGATATGCGCTGGCTGTTTACCGCGACCAGAATGCTGGCAAGATGGCGATTGTCACCGAGCGCAACTTGCACCGCGCCGAAAAGCAGATTCAAAGCACCTCTGAGCAAAATGTCGTCGAGCCGGTGTGGGCGCAAAGTTTTAACGTCGATGACAACGGCCTTGACGACATCACTTTGCCGTTCATGGATGATCGCGAGGACGAGGACGGCAATACCAGCCCTGGGTTTAGCGCCGTCGCCTAGCCTTAGCAGCACGTTGACCAGCTACAGCTAGGCCGTCATCGTGGGCGCATGCAAACTGTCCTTATTCCTGGTGTGATTTTGGCGGGCGGGCTTGGCCTTCGTCTGGGCATGGGGACAAAGCCCTTGGTGGCATTGGCCGGACAGCCGTTGATCGCCCACGTCATCAAAGCTGTCGCACCTCAGTTCAAACCGCTTGCCATCGCCGTACGCACGCCAACATCGTGGAGCGAGAAGCTTGGCTTTGAGATCATTTCTGATACCACACCCGATGCTGGGCCTTTGGCCGGTGTCGCTGCAGCAATGTTATGGGCCACGATCACGAGTCCGAACGCTCAAACCGTCCTCACCTGCACGGCCGATTGTCCGTTCATCCCTGCGGACTTGGCAGCGCGCCTGGTGGGCGCGTTGACAGACGATACTGAAATCGTCATCGCTAGCTCCCAAGGGCAGCGCCACCATCTGATCGCGCTATGGCGTATTTCAGTACACGACCGGCTGACGGCGACACTTCAAAAGCCGGGCACTTTGCCGGTGCATCAATTTCAATCGCAGTGTCGCGTGCGGGTTGTTGAGTGGCAGGCAAC
>JANLSL010000260.1:0-8234 GCA_031362385.1 Alphaproteobacteria bacterium
TCAATGTCCACGTATGAAAACAATGACCCCGACCGCTCGTCCGTCCCGCGCATCACAAACCCCGTTGGCTGACATTGCCAAACAGGAATCACATCCTCAGAATACAAACCAGAGGTTTTTCAACAGCCTGTTAGAGCAAGCAGCCCGATTCCAACTTAACGCTGCTTGCTCTAATGTGATCGCAGCTTGGGTTCGGGTCGTGGTATCGCGCACTGCACGCCCAGAATCCGGCGATAAATATTCCGGGGGAAAAGTTATGTATGTTGTTTTAGCGGCGGTGATGATCAACGCCATCCCGGTGAGCCTCGTGCTGCCCATGTTGCCTTACCTCGGCACCCATTACGGGGCATCACCATTCGAGGTTTCGGTGCTGTTCACGCTTATGCCGCTGGTCGGCATTGTTGGTAATCCATTGTGGGGGCGTGTTTCCGACAAACTCGGCCGCCGCAGCGCGATGACGTGTACTTTGGCCGGCACGGGCGTTGCGTTCATCGCTTTCGCTTTTGCAAATTCATTGTGGGCGCTGTTTCTGACGCGCGCCCTTCAGGGCGTTTTCCACGGCTCAAACTCTATTGCGCTTGCATATATGGCTGAAAACACGCCGCCTGAGGCACGCGCCAAAAGCATGGGTTATGTTTTTGGCTCGATGGGTGCAGGATTAGCCATCGGCCCGTCACTGGGTGGTTTGTTTATGGCTGGGCATCAAACAGACTTTGACCATTTCTTGCCATGTATTGTGGCTGGTGCATTATCATTTGCAGCGGCTCTGGTTGTTTTCTTTCTGATGAAAAACAACACCACGACAGCAGCCTCCGGTGCAGCGCGCCCCAAACCCAAAGCTGATTTCCGCGCCATTTTTCGCTCGCCAGCGCTCTTGGTGTTAACGGCCATGATTTTTGCGTCGGGTTTTAAATTCAATGCCGAGCAATTGTTGTATCCATTCTGGGGCATGTCGGTGGGATGGTCGGCCAGCCAAACCAGTTTTTTCTATTCGGCGCTGAGCCTGGGTTTCTTGCTGACAAGTTTTGGCCTGGTCGGTTTTTTCACTAAACGTTTTGGCGATGAGAAAACAGTTCTAATTGCGGCCAGCGTTGATTTCATATCCATTATTCTGTTCAATATTTTTGCTGGCTCTCAGTTTGCTTTTGGTTTTCTGATGATGGTGTCATTCTTCGCGCCATTGTGGGGGACAGTTTTGGCAAGCGTGATCTCGCGTCATGCCCCTGAGGGCTACGCTGGCGTGATTCAAGGAATTACCACCTCCACGCAACTGGCGGGTCGGATTATCGGTACTTTGATTGCGGGCGCGCTAACGCAAACCTTTGGCTTCAGGGCGATGTACGGCGTTATCGCACTTCTCTTGTTGTTCATTATGGCCCAAGCGTGGCGGTTTGTGATCGCTGGCAACCCTAAACCTCCCTAATCGGCTGGGCCTGAAGGTGCTCGGGGCCAAGGGTTTTGGGCTTGAGATGCCCGAGAGAAGCCCTTCACCCCGCCCATTGAAGTCGTTAGCATCGGGCACCGAGTTAACCGCCGCGCGGCTTGGGGAAAGCTGCGAGGGCGCCGAACAGGGCGTTCGCGTATGAATCATGGTCGCTGGGCCGACGGTCAACAGCCGTCTGGTCAAGCTGAGCCGAGCAAAGTAGACGAAGCCTGCGATGGGCGCGAGTACGGGCGCGCCGGGCCGATGTTTGCAGCGCTTGACCTTGGCACGAATAATTGCCGCATGCTTGTCGCCAGGGCCAATGGCGCAGATTTCCACGTGGTCGATTCGTTTTCGCGCGTCACGCGCTTGGGCGAGGGACTCAGTCGAAGTGGCTGTCTGTCTCCTGAGGCGATGGACCGCACGGTCGAAGCGCTGAAGCGCTGCTCTGATAAAATGTATAAACGGCGTGTGACTGTCTCACGTCATGTTGCGACCGAAGCCTGTCGGCGCGCATCCAACTGCGAAGATTTTCTCGCGCGCGTTAGAAGTGAATGTAGCCTTGATCTTGAAATTATCTCAGCGCGCGAAGAGGCGACGTTGGCGCTCAAGGGCTGCATTGGTCTGCTTAATCACGCCGTACCTCATGCGTTGCTGTTCGATATTGGCGGCGGGTCGACCGAAGTTTTGTACGTTAAAGTTACCGGCGATGGCTCGCTTGCCGTTGTCGATTGCATTTCGTTACCCATGGGCGTGGTAACCGTTGCCGAAGACTGCGGTGGTGGTGACTTATGCGAGCGCACATATAAAGAAGTCGCTGACCACGCTCAGCGCATGCTTGAACCGTTCGAATCGAAATTTGATTTACGCGCACTGATTGCTGCAGGAAGTATACAGATGATCGGCACCTCGGGCACAGTGACCACGCTGGGCGGATTATCATTGGGCTTGCCCCGCTACGACCGCACAGCTGTTGATGGCATCACGTTGGATTTTGAAACCCTGCTCAGCAAAAGCCACTCATTGTGCCGGATGTCGTTACAACAACGCGCGGCCGAGCCGTGCATCGGCTGGCAGCGGGCTGATTTGGTGCTGGCAGGGTGCGCAATACTTGAGGCCATTTGCCGTGTCTGGCCGGTTGGTAAACTTCGTGTGGCAGATCGCGGCCTACGCGAAGGGTTGCTGATGGATATGATGCACCCCTCGTCGTTGCGCGTAGAAACTGCTATGGCCTCTGCTTAACGCGCATTTCTTTTCGGCAACCCATGAGCAAACCACCCCCTAAAGGTGTCGGCCGCAGCAAAAGCGGCGCAGGCAATGAAGGCCGCGGCCCTAGTGGTCGGGGTTTGCATGTGCGCGTCAAATCGGCGCGCGGCCGGAAAATTTCATCGCAGCGCTGGTTACAGCGTCAGCTTAACGATCCTTATGTGCATCGCGCCAAGGCCGAAGGCTATCGCTCGCGCGCCGCATTCAAACTGATTGAGATCGATGATCGGTTTAAGTTTCTCAAACCGGGCCTCAAGGTGGTTGATTTGGGCGCGGCTCCGGGGGGGTGGACGCAAGTGTCGATCGCCAGGGTCAAGGCTGGAACCCCAAAGGGCGGCTTTGTGGTTGGCATTGATATCAACGAATGGGACACCCTTGCCGGGGCCACCTGTTTGACCATGGATTTTATGGACGCCAAAGCCCCCGATGTCCTCAAAGCGGCGCTGGGCGGCAAGGCCGATGTTGTCCTCAGTGATATGGCCGCACCCGCCACAGGCAGCCGTGGCACTGATCACTTACGTATTATGGCCCTGGCCGAGTTAGCCTGGGCCTTCGCTGAAGAAGTCCTGGCGCCGGGGGGTACATTTGTATGTAAGGTGTTCCAGGGCGGCACAGAGGGCGACCTGCTCAAGCAGATTAAGTCTCATTTTGCCATCGTGAAGCACGCCAAACCGCCAGCGAGCCGTAAGGATTCTGCTGAAGTTTATCTGGCTGCGATGGGGTTTAAGGCTTAGCGAAAGCCTTGTTTTGGCGCGTTAAATCGCTCGCTTGCACCCCCCAATCAATCGTGGCATAAGCCCGCGCACCCTGATTTCCAGGCCATTTCTTTTTGGCCTGTAAGTTTCTGGCCAGTGACTTCTGGCCGCGCTTTTGCCGCCGCGAGGTGCCATGGAGATTGCCGAAGCCCTGACGTTTGATGACGTCCTTCTTGTGCCCGCGGCCTCCTCGGTTTTGCCCGCGACCGCCAATACTGCGACCCGCCTGACCAAGACGATTACGCTGAATATTCCTATGGTTTCTGCCGCCATGGATACGGTGACAGAATCCAGCCTGGCGATTGCGATGGCGCAACTGGGTGGCATCGGCGTGCTGCATAAAAACCTGTCGATTGAACTGCAGGCCCAAGAAGTGCGCCGGGTGAAGAAGTTTGAATCTGGTATGGTTGTCAATCCGGTCACTATCCACCCCGACCAAACGCTGGCCGATGCCCTGCGCGTGCGTGAACAATACCGAATCTCAGGGATTCCCGTGGTTGAGCGTGGCTCCGGAAAGCTTGTGGGCATTCTCACCAATCGCGACATGCGGTTTGCAACTGATCTGACTCAAAAGGTTAGTGATTTGATGACCAAAGATCGTCTTGTGACGGCATCAGAAAATGTCGAGCGTGATGAGGCCATTAAACTTTTACACCAGCACCGCATCGAAAAGCTCTTGGTTGTTGATAAGAGTTACCGCTGTGTTGGATTGGTGACCGTCAAAGATATTGAAAAAGCCCGCGCTCATCCTTTAGCGGCCAAAGACGAGCAAGGCCGCTTACGTGTGGCGGCAGCAACTGGCGTTGGTGCCGACGGCGTTAAACGTGCTGAAGCATTATTAGATGCCGGCGTCGATGTTGTGGTGGTTGATACCGCACACGGTCATTCCGCTGGCGTCATTGATGCAGTTAAGTTGATCAAGCGGCTCTCGAATTATACCCAAGTAATTGCTGGCAATATCGCCACACCCGATGCTGCGCGCGCACTGATTGACGCGGGCGCCGATGCAGTGAAAGTGGGTATTGGCCCAGGCTCGATCTGCACAACGCGCATTGTTGCCGGTGTGGGGGTTCCCCAACTTACGGCGGTGATGGAAGTGGCGGAAGCTGCGCGCAAAAGTAACGTTCCAGTTATTGCTGATGGTGGCATCAAAAGCTCAGGCGATATCGCCAAGGCTATTGCAGCTGGCGCTGACACAGTAATGGTTGGTTCGCTTCTTGCGGGGACTGATGAAAGTCCGGGCGAAGTGGTGCTCTATCAAGGTCGCACCTATAAAGATTATCGCGGCATGGGCTCATTGGGCGCAATGGCGCGCGGCTCAGCTGACCGCTACTTCCAAGAAGAAGTGCGCGACAACATGAAATTAGTGCCGGAAGGCGTTGAGGGTCGCGTACCATATAAGGGTCCTGTCTCAGGCGTTGTCCATCAACTCGTCGGCGGCTTGAAGGCCTCGATGGGCTATACTGGCAACGGAACAATTTCCGATATGCAAAAGAAGTGCACCTTCCGTCGCGTCACATCGGCGGGAATGCGCGAAAGTCACGTCCACGATGTTATGGTTACACGTGAACCGCCGAATTACCGCGTCAGCAACACATAGAAATTATCGCCCAAGGGCGAAGTTAGATACGCCCGCATCATGACTCCGACCGCCCGCGTCCAAGACGCTATTGAACTCATCGATCGAATCCTGACATCGACGCGCCCTGCTGATGGCGCGGTTGTGGCATTCTTTCGCGGACGTAAGTTTGTTGGCGCGAAAGACCGCCGGGCGATTATGGACCAGGCGTGGCGGATTCAGCGCCAGCACGCAAAGCTGATGTGGCTGTTGGGAACAGATACACCCAACGCGCGTTTGTTGATTATTGCCGATATGATTGTCAACGAAGGCATGAATATCGACCGTACCGCAGGCTTGTTCTCGGGCGCACGTCATGGCCCCGGCCCGCTGTCGGAAAACGAACGTCGTATGGCTAAACGCGTGGTCGAATACGCCGCCCGCGCCGATATGCCGCGCGCGGTTCGTCTGGAAATTCCGTATTGGGTTCTCCCAAAGCTCGATGAAGCATTCGGAAAAGATGCTGACCGCGAAATTGCTGCGTTGGGCACTGAGGCCGCACTTAACCTTCGCGCTAACACACTAAAAGCGGACCGCGAGCAAGTCTTGAATTTGCTGAGCGAAGAGGCTCACGTCCCCGAAGTGGCGCTGCTGTCACCGCTTGGCTTGCTTATTCGGTCGCGCATGAATTTAGCATCGAATAAGCATTTCCGTTCCGGGCTGTTCGAAGTTCAAGATGAAGCCTCGCAACTCTGTGCCATGCTGGTGGATGCCAAGCCTGGCCAGGCTGTGCTTGATTTGTGTGCGGGGGCCGGCGGGAAAACTTTGGCTCTTGCTGCACAAATGGAAAACAAAGGCCGCATCGTTGCCTGCGATGTGGCGACCGGGCGGTTGATCCGTTCCAAACAACGACTGCGCCGTGCTGGTGTTCACAACGCAACATTACGCATTCTTGAAGGCGAGCAGGACAAATGGCTAAAGCGCCAAAAGGGCACCTTTGACCGGGTGCTGGTGGATGCGCCCTGCTCGGGCGTTGGTTCCTGGCGGCGCAACCCCGATGCGCGCTGGCGGCTTTCGCCTGAAAATCTCACGAACTTGGCTGTCGTGCAGGATAAGGTGCTCGAGCAAGGTGCCAACCTGGTCAAAAAGGGCGGCCGTTTGATTTATGCGACCTGCTCGTTGCTGCCTGAAGAAAACCAAACGCGCGTGACTGATTTCCTAGCCCGCGACCCTCGGTTCAAAGTGGTGCCGTGGCAGTCAGTATGGACTGAGGCTGTTAAAACGCCGCCACCGGCATGGGATCAGCAATTCCTGACATTAAGCCCCGCGCGTAACGGCACCGATGGATTTTTTGTGGCGATACTCGAGCGTGTTGAGTAAAAAACAACCATGCCTGACCGTATTCTTATCATCGATTTCGGATCGCAAGTCACACAGCTGATCGCAAGGCGTGTTCGTGAAGTCGGCGTTTATTGCGAAATTCACCCGTTTAATAAGGTCACTGAGTCCTCCATTAAAGCGTTTGGACCGAAAGGTGTAATTCTTTCTGGGGGTCCAGCTTCAGTAACGGATATCGGCACCCCCAAAGCTCCAGATGCACTGTTTGCGATGGGCCTTCCGATCTTGGGTATTTGTTATGGCCAGCAAACGATGGTGGCGCAGTTGGGTGGCAAAGTGGAAGCAGGCCATCATCGCGAATTTGGTCGCGCGAGTGTCGACGTCACAGGCTCTTGCCGCTTGTTTGACGGCGTGTGGCCCCAAGGTAAACACCAACAAGTATGGATGAGCCACGGCGACCGCGTTGTATCGTTACCGCCGGGCTTTGTCGTCGCCGGCACTAGCACCGGTGCGCCGTTTGCCGCCATCGCTGACGAGAAACGCAAATTCTACGCTGTGCAATTCCACCCCGAGGTCGTTCACACCACCAACGGCGCACAGCTGTACCGCAAATTCGTGCGCGATATTTGCGGCTGCCATGGTGATTGGACCATGGCTGCATTCCGCGCTCAGGCCATTGCCGCTATTCAAAAGCAAGTGGGCAAAGGCCGCGTGATTTGTGGCCTTTCAGGGGGTGTCGATTCCTCAGTCGTGGCAGCACTCATCCATGAGGCGATTGGCGATCAACTCACGTGCGTGCTGGTAGATCATGGCTTGATGCGGATGGGCGAAACCGAGCAGGTGGTGCGTGTGTTCCGCGATCGCTTTAATATCAAACTTGTGGCGCGCGATGCGTCGGACTTGTTCCTTGGCAAACTTGCCGGTCATACTGACCCTGAGAAGAAACGCAAAATTATTGGCGCGACATTTATCGATGTTTTCGAAGAAGAAGCAAAAAAGATCGGCGGCGCAGATTTTCTGGCACAAGGCACACTTTATCCCGACGTAATAGAGTCGGTTTCCTTTGCAGGTGGGCCCAGTGTCACCATCAAATCACATCACAACGTTGGTGGCTTGCCCGAGCGCATGAACATGAAGCTGGTCGAGCCTTTGCGCGAACTTTTCAAAGATGAAGTCCGTGCGCTTGGCCGTGAACTCGGCTTGCCCGACGAGATGGTTGGTCGCCATCCGTTTCCAGGCCCCGGTCTTGCCATTCGCATTCCTGGCCAGGAAATTACCCGCGATAAACTTGATATCCTGCGCAAAGCTGATGCCATTTATCTTGATGAAATTCGCAAAGCGGGCCTTTACGACGTGATTTGGCAGGCGTTTGCTGTGTTGTTGCCTGTGCGCACGGTGGGTGTGATGGGTGATTCGCGCAGCTATGATTTTGCACTGGCCTTGCGCGCTGTGACGTCGACCGACGGTATGACGGCTGATTTTTACCCTTATGACATGAATTTTCTGGGCCGTGTCGCAACGCGCATTATCAATGAGGTCAAGGGCATCAACCGCATCACGTATGATGTCACCTCCAAACCCCCCGGCACGATTGAGTGGGAGTAGGCGCGGTTCACACCCTCGCAAGGATATAGCCTGTGGTTGATAACCTACCCAAGTCAGAAACTGATCGCAAAATTGATCAGGCGCTCGCGTTCCATCGCCAAGGTCAGCTTGATGCGGCAGAGTCTTTGTACCGCGCTGTCATTACTGAAGACCCAACCTCATCTGATGCTCCGCATTTGCTTGGGCTGGTTGCGTTCGCGCGCGGTGACCTTCAAGCAGCGCACACTTATATTTCTGCTGCAATCAAGCTCGCCCCAGGTGATGAAAGATTTCACCTCAATCTTGCCAA
>JANLSL010000313.1:0-7152 GCA_031362385.1 Alphaproteobacteria bacterium
CAAAAACGCCCACGATATGCCCATCGCCCAGCGCATGAAGCTGTGGGATTTTCTGTTGTTGGTCGACCAGCATCCGCGCAATGCGTTGATTCTGTCATTGCCGCTCGGGTTTCAGTTGGCGGCAGATTTGGACTTCTCACCGATCAAGGGTGCTGCCTTGGCGGCGTTGTGGATTGCCTGCATTGCGTGGTTCATTTTTATCTGGGTGCTGCATTTCCAGGTGGGTAAGCCTGCTTACAAAGTGCTGAGCAAAATAGATATGACCGCGCGGTATGTGCTGATTGTGGTTTTGTTTGTGGTCGGTGCCGCCTCGGTAATGGGCGAGGGGCCGTTGGCGACGCGCTGGTTGGGGGCCAAGGTGGCGTTATTTGCGTTGATTATCGCCTGCGGCTTGGGCATTCGTTATTACATCGCCCAAGTCTATGCGGTGTTCCCAAAACTCGTAGCGGAGGGCTCAACGCCCGAGGTGGAGCGGGTGATTACCCATGCCTTGAACTGGGGCAGTTATGTGCTGTTCGGTTTGTGGACGCTGGTTTTTATCATCGGCTACTTGGGCGCAGCCAAACCGTTTTGACGCGTAGCCCCACACCCCAGCCTCCGCTATAACTACGTCATGCAACAATACCACGACCTTTTGCGCCTCGTGCTGGCGACCGGCACGCAGAAATCTGATCGCACCGGGACGGGAACACGCAGTGTGTTCGGTCATCAGATGCGGTTTGATTTGGCGGCAGGTTTTCCGCTGACCACCACTAAAAAGCTGCACTTGAAATCCATCATCTACGAGCTGCTGTGGTTTTTACGCGGCGATACCAACATCAAATACCTGAAAGACCACGGCGTATCGATTTGGGACGAGTGGGCCGATGAAGACGGCGACTTAGGCCCCGTCTATGGCTCGCAGTGGCGCAGTTGGCCGACGCTGCAAGGCACCCAGATCGATCAAATCGCCACTGTGGTGAAATCAATTATCCTCAAGCCCGATAGCCGACGTCATATTGTCTCGGCATGGAACCCAGCCGAAGTGGACGACATGGCACTGCCGCCGTGCCATTGTTTGTTTCAGTTCTATGTGGCGGATGACAAACTTTCCTGCCAACTTTATCAGCGCAGTGCTGATATTTTTCTGGGTGTGCCGTTCAACATTGCCTCCTATGCGTTGCTGACCATGATGGTGGCGCAAGTGACGGGCCTTAAACCGGGTGAATTTATCCACACGCTGGGCGATGCGCACTTGTATGTGAACCACCTGGAGCAGGCCAAAGAGCAGCTCGGCCGGGATATTCGCCCCCTGCCCACCATGGACATCAACCCCAAAGTGGCCGACATTTTCGGCTTCGACTACGCGGACTTTACGTTGACCAACTACAACCCGCACCCGAGCATCAAAGCACCCATCGCGGTGTAATGGCTCCCCCCAGGCGTCGTGCGTGGCGGCGTAAGAAGGAATGGCTATGACGGATGAGCGCGCGCCCGTACCCGTGCCCCGAATTGTGGTTGCCCTGATTGTTGCGCGCGCGCAAAACGGCGTGATTGGAGTAGACGGAACATTGCCGTGGCATATTTCTGCCGATCTCCAATTTTTCAAAGCACAAACGGTAGGCAAGCCCATCATCATGGGGCGCAAAACGTTTGCATCTATCGGCAAGCCGCTGCCCCGGCGTACCAACATTGTCGTCACCCGTGATGGGTCATGGGCGGCGGACGGCGTGCTTGTTGCACACGATATGCCCACGGCGCTCGCGTTGGGATACGAAGACGCACTGCGCACGGGCGTTGATGAAGTGATGGTGATTGGCGGTGCTGAAATTTATACCCAAGCGCTGGCGCAAGCTGGGCGCATTTACTTAACCGAAGTTCACCGCAACTATGCAGGCGACACCAAACTTGAGATTGATTTGGCTGGTTGGGAGGAAACCCGCCGTGCGCCGCACAAAAATGAAACACCCGGCGAACCTGATTTTAGTTTCGTGACCCTGGAGCGGAGGACCTGATCCATATCTTGTATTTATACCATATTTAGCATATTGTAAGTTTAGCTTAAGCTGATCCCCTCATGACTCTGAAATTTTCGATTAGGCCTGTGCGGTGGATGGGCGCGACTCAAGAAACTCTTAGGAGCTTTCCTAAGTCCGCTCGCAGTCGAATAGGGCGTTCGCTTTATGCGGCACAGACCGGGGGCAAGTTAATCTACGCTAAGCCTTTGAAGGGGTTTGGCGGTGCCAGCGTGCTTGAGATTGTTGGCGAGTTCGATGGTATTGCTTACCGCGCTGCATATACGATTCGTTTTGAAACAGCAGTTTATATTCTGCACGTGTTTGAGAAAAAGTCCAAGAAGGGAATCTCAACGCCTAAGCGCGATATCGAAATTATTTGGCAGCGACTCCAGCAAGCCCTACGAGAGTACGAGCAATGGAAAAAAGAACAAAAAACGTCGATGTGACAGAGTCATCTGGCAACATTTTTGCCGATCTCGGGTTTGATAACCCCGAGGAGGAACTCGCACGTGCGAAGCTGGCACTTGCCATACAACAAGCTATTAAGCGCCGTCGCTTAACTCAGGCAGCGGTAGCTAAACTTGTTGGATTGGATCAGCCTAAGGTTTCTGCAATCCTTAATGGTCACCTCAATGGCTACTCAAGCGACCGCATGATCCGGCTGCTGGCCAAGCTGGGCTATGATGTCGATATTGCAATAGTTGAAAAAACCCCCAGTGGTTCAGATCTGCTCGATATCAAGCCAAGGACGCGGCCCCCTGAAAAAAGAACGGTTGAACGTATCCTCGAAAAGGCCCGTGACGTTGCACGAGACTACTACGCTGTTACGGGCAAGCCGCTAGGTCTCACAGGCGAAATGGGCGAGTATATTGCGGCCAAGCGCCTTGGCTTAACGTTGGCACCAGCTCGCACAGCAGGATATGACGCGAAGGATCGGCAGGGTCGGCGGATCCAAATTAAATCTAGGGTACTGCCAAGCTTTAAAAAATTAGGCGGTCAACGTGTTGGTTCTATCAAACTCAACCAGCCATGGGATGATGTCGTCCTTGTTCTCATGAGTGAAACCTTTGAGCCGCATGGAATTTATAAAGCCCGCCGATCAGACATTCAGGCTGCACTTTCAAAGCCTGGCAGTAAGGCTCGTAATAAACGCGGGATGCTTGGGGTCAATAAATTTATCCAGATCGGCAAGAAAATTTGGTCAAGCAAGGCAGTTGCCTAAACCCCAAACATTTTCCCGAGGCTGATTTTGGGTGCGGGTTTTTGAGTGCCCTTGTCGATCTTTGCCCAAATCTTTTCAGCAATTGCCATGTACGCCTTGGCGTGGGGGCTGGTGGGGTCGGCCGCAACAATCGGTGTGCCACCATCGGACGTCAGGCGGATTTTGAGATCGAGCGGAATCTCACCCAGAAAATCGGCGTTCAGTTCATCAGCGGTGCGGTGCGCGCCACCATGATCGAAAATATCTTCGCGGTGTCCGCAGTGAGTGCAAATGTGATAACTCATGTTCTCGATCAGCCCCAAGATCGGCACTTCGACCTTGCGGAACATGTTGAGGCCCTTGCGTGCATCAAGCAGCGCAATGTCTTGCGGTGTTGAGACAATTACCGCACCTGCCAGCGGAACGCGCTGCGACATGGTCAACTGCGTATCGCCAGTGCCAGGCGGCATATCGACGATCATCACGTCAAGTTCGCCCCATTCCACATCGCGCAGCATTTGTTCCAGCGCGCCCATCACCATCGGTCCACGCCACACAATCGGGTTGTCTTCGGCGATCATGAAGCCGATCGACATCACTTTTACGCCGTGCGCTTCCAGCGGATAAACTTTGCTCCCGTCGGAATGCGGCTTCTTGTGAGCCAGACCCATGAGACGTGGCTGAGAGGGCCCAAAAATATCGGCATCAAAAATCGCCACCTTGTGGCCCAACTGTGCCAAAGCCACGGCAAGGTTGGTGGCGGTGGTCGATTTGCCAACACCACCTTTGCCCGATGCCACCGCAACAATGTGTTTGATTCCGGTCAACTCAATCCGCCCACCGCCCTTGGGAGTGGGCGAGCTTGCTTTGGCCTGCGTGGGCTGTGCCGCCGCGCGCGCTGCCGTCAAAACAACCGTGGCTGAAATCACACCAGGCATATGATGTATAACTTTCTCGGCGGCCTGGCGCACAGGCTCAAGTTTAGGGCCGATGGCAGCGGGCACCTCGAGCGTTACGGTGACATGGCCCTCTTTAAAAATGACGTCCTTGACCCACGCGCGGGCGACAATATCGATCCCGCCGGTGCCAGAATCGACCGCTTTCAGGGCACTGATAATATCGTCGGTGGTGGGGGCGGGCATTGTTGAAATCCGTCGAATGAACCCGATATAGGGTACTGTGATTGATTATATCCAGTCTCAACGCAAGGCTTCGCGTTGCGGCCCTTAAGGGGGTGTCCTATAAGCCCTAAACGTATCGCTGCAAGGGGTTTCTCGGCCTGCGGAAAGGCTTTGTTTCTGACGGACTCACGGCTTAAATCTGGTTAAGATCACTTAAAACCTGACTTCATTATTGAGGACATTCGACCGCGATGGAAAACGATATGGCGTACAAGCAGCAAGGCCCCTGGGGCGGTGGTAGCGGTGGCGGTGGAGGCGGCAGTGGAGGCGGCGGCGGTAATAACCCGTGGGGCAGCGGTGGTAACCCGTGGGGTGGCCGCGGTGGTCAACCGCCCGATTTGGAAGATTTGATTCGTCGCAGCCAAGACAGCGTGCGCCGCTTGATCCCGGGCGGGCTTGGAACCGGACGTGGTTTTTTGATCATCGCAGCTATCGTGCTGGGCCTGTGGGCGGTGAGCGGTTTTTACCGTGTGCAGCCTGACGAGCAGGGCGTGGAACTGTTGTTTGGGAAATTCGTGAGAACCACCAATCCCGGTTTGAATTATTGGTTCCCGACACCCGTTGGCGAAGTGATTCGACCCAAGGTCACCCAAACCAATCAGGTGACCGTTGGATACCGTGGCACACCCGGCGGCCAAAACAGCCGTGATGTTCCGGCCGAAAGTTTAATGCTGACGGGCGATGAAAACATTGTGGATATTAAATTCACGGTGCAGTGGCGCATCCGCGACGCAGGCGAATTTCTGTTCAACATGCGCGAGCCCGAAGCCACCGTAAAAATCGCTTCGGAAAGTGCGGTGCGCGAAGTCATTGGCCGTACAACACTGCAAGCAATTCTGACGCGTGAACGCCAAGCTGTTGCGCAAAGCTCGCAAGAATTGCTGCAAACTATTCTTGATGCCTACAAGTCGGGCGTTACGGTGCTCGATATCCAAATTCAAGGCGCAGAACCACCCAAGGAAGTGCGCGATGCGTTTGATGACGTGCAGCGCGCCAACCAAGATCGCGAGCGCCTGATCAACGAAGCCAACGCTTACCGCAATGACATCGTGCCGCGCGCGAAGGGTGATGCGGCACGCCTGGTGCAAAACGCTGCGGCGCAAAAAGAGCGGCTGGTGAAAGAGGCCGAGGGTCAGGCCTCACGCTTTACCGCGTTCTATATAACGTATGCGGCCAACAAAGACGTGACCGCGCGGCGTATGTACCTGGAAGCGATGCAGGAAGTTTTGGGCCGCGCTGACAAAATTATCATGGACCAAAAGGGCAGCCAGGGCGTGGTGCCTTATTTGCCATTACCTGAAGTCCAGAAAAGAGCACAAAAGCCAGCAGGTGCACCATGAACTCGCCTCGTAGTATTTTGCTAACGATCTTAGCGGTCGTCATCGTTGTTCTGGCATCGAGCTCGTTCTTTACCGTCCATCAAACCCAGACGGCGATTGTTGTTCAGTTCGGTAGCCCGCAAGACCGGGTCTACAAGCCTGGCTTAAGCTTCAAGGTGCCATTCATTCAAACGGTTGAGTACTTTGACTCGCGCATTCTCGATCTTGATCCGCCGGGCCAAGACATGGTGCTGGTTGATCAACGCCGTATCAACGTTGATGCATTTGCACGATACAGAATCACCGAGCCTTTGAAATTTTATCAATCGGTGCAGAATGAAGTGCGGTTCCGCGATCGCTTTGGCAACATTCTCAACGGCGCAGTACGCGACCGCGTCGGGAGTTCTAATTTGCAAAACCTGCTGGGTGCCGAGCGCAGCATGATGATGCGCGATATTACCGAGGCCGTGCGCCGTCGCGCGCCAGAGTTTGGGATTGAGGTGGTCGAGGTGCGTATCGGTCGTACAGATTTGACCGAACAAGTTCTGCAATCGACCTACAACAGAATGCGTTCTGACCGCGTTGCTGAAGCCGCTCAGGCCCGTGGTTTGGGCCAAGAGTCTAAGTCACGCATCGAGGCCGAAGCCGACCGCGAGCGGACGGTGATTTTGGCGCAGGCAGAAAAAGAGTCGCAGATTTTCATGGGCGAAGGCGAAGCTGACAGCCGTAAAATTCTGAACACAGCCCAAGGCAAAGACGCTGAGTTCTACTCGTTTTTCCGCGCCATGGAAGCTTACCGGTCGGCCCTCGGGCCAGGAACCACCATGGTCTTAAGCCCAGACTCAGAGTTCTTTAAATACTTCGATAAATTGCCTGCCAGCGCGCGGTAGTGAAGCGGATCTGACATTCGCACCCCATTTTAACCCCCGCATTGTTATAGGACTTTAGTTGCGGGGTCCTCGGTCTTGGGCCATTAATGGTCCAAACAGAGGTTATGCGCGTTGTTGCGTGGCCCCTCCTCATTCCGACAGGAGCGTATTTTGTCGCAGCACCTATACCTTGCGGGCCTGGTCGCAGTTGCTCTGTCGATTTCATCGGCTGAGGCGCGCACACCACCTGAATCGTTCGCTGACCTCACCGCCAAACTGCTGCCTGCTGTGGTGAATATTTCAAGCACCGGCACCGTCGAGCGCAAAGGTGAAATGGAAGAGTTGGACGGCGAAGAGCCGTTCCAGGATTGGCTGAAAGAGTTTGATAAGCGTCGGCATGGCGACCAAGACCAACCCGCCAACCGCTCGAAAAAACGTCGGCAGACATCGCTGGGTTCGGGTTTTATTATCGATAAAGCTGGCTACATCGTTACCAATAATCACGTTATTGAGAACGCCGATAAAATTTCGGTCACGCTGTCTGATGATACGGTGATCGACGCTAGGCTCATCGGCCGCGATGAA
>JANLSL010000497.1:0-12479 GCA_031362385.1 Alphaproteobacteria bacterium
GATGCCTTGGGTGGTGGCCTTCGTGGCCGCGCCCGACGTGTGTCGGGGTGCTTTGGCGAGAACAGCTATTTTTGAGAAAGCGCTGTTCTCGCCAAAGCATTGCAAGATGCAGCGGATTTTGTTTCCCAGGTCGCGTATGTCGCGGTCTGGGTGGTTTAAGTGTCGATGAAAGAGCGAGGATTCGTAATGGCCAAATCCTTGAGCGGTCGTAAGCGTATACGTAAAGATTTCGGGCGCATTCATATTGTTGCCCCGATGCCCAACTTGATCGAAGTGCAAAAAAGCTCTTACGACAAGTTCCTCCAGCCCGGAGCGCCACTTGATGTGCGCCAAAAATCCGGCTTGTGGGAAGTCTTCAAGGGCGTGTTCCCGATTAAAGACTTTAGTGGCAAAGGCGAACTTGAGTTCGTCGGCTACGATCTTGAACCACCTAAGTATGACGTAGAAGAGTGCCGCCAGCGCGGCATGACGTTCTCTGCGCCGTTGAAAGTAACGTTGCGCTTGGTCGTGTGGGATATCGACGAAGCCACCGGCGCGCGCTCGATCCGCGACATTAAAGAGCAAGACGTTTACATGGGCGACATGCCGCTCATGACTGACACTGGTACGTTTATCATCAACGGCACCGAGCGCGTGATTGTGTCGCAGATGCACCGCTCACCAGGCGTGTTCTTTGACCATGACAAGGGCAAAACCCATTCGTCGGGCAAGTATTTGTTTGCTGCGCGGGTTATTCCATACCGTGGGTCATGGCTCGATTTTGAATTCGATGCCAAAGACTTGGTTTATGTGCGCATCGATCGCCGCCGCAAGCTGCCGGTGACGACGTTGCTGTATGCTCTGGAAAGCCGCGAGACCGAAGAGTTGCGTGCCAAGCGCACCAAGCAAGGCAAGACTGTCGACATCACCGAAGTGCGCGGCATGTCGTCGGAAGAAGTGCTGAACTATTTCTACGAAGCGCAAACCTTCAAGCGCGACAAGAAGGGCTGGGTCACAGCTTTCGATGCGCAGAAGATGAAGGGCGTGAAGCTGCACTTCCCGCTGGTTGATGCTGACACGGGCCGCGTTAAAATTGATGCCGGCGAAAAACTTTCGCCGCGCTTGGCCGCCAAGCTTGAGAAAGAAGGCCTGAAAGATCTGCGCTTGCAGCCTGAAGAGTTGATTGGCAAGTACGCTGCTGAAGACGTGGTCAATACCAAGACTGGTGAAATCTATATCGAAGCGGGTGAGGAAATCACCGCTGAGACTGTGACATTGTTTGACGACAACAACGTTGATTCGTTCAAGACGTTGTTCATCGACGGCGTCAATGTGGGCCCGTATATCCGCAATACTTTGGCGCTTGATAAAAATACCAACCGCGACGAAGCGTTGGTCGACATCTACCGCGTCATGCGCCCCGGTGAACCGCCAACTTTGGAAACCGCCGAAGCATTATTCCAGGGCCTGTTCTTTGACTCAGAGCGTTATGATCTGTCGGCCGTTGGCCGCGTGAAAATGAACGTGCGCCTTGGCCTGACCAATGATGATGTGCCTGACACCATGCGCGTTCTGCGCAAAGACGACGTGCTGCGCATTGTAAAAGTGTTGACTGACCTGAAGGACGGCAAGGGCGAAATCGACGACATCGATCACCTTGGCAATCGACGTGTGCGCTCGGTTGGCGAATTGATGGAAAACCAATACCGCGTTGGCTTGTTGCGCATGGAGCGTGCGATCCGCGAACGCATGAGTTCGGTTGATATCGACACCGTCATGCCGCATGACCTGATTAACGCTAAACCAGCTGCTGCTGCTGTGCGCGAGTTCTTTGGCTCGTCGCAGCTGTCGCAGTTTATGGATCAAACCAATCCGTTGTCGGAAGTCACGCACAAGCGCCGTCTCTCAGCGCTTGGACCAGGTGGTCTGACACGCGAACGCGCGGGCTTTGAAGTCCGCGACGTTCACTTGACCCATTATGGTCGTATCTGCCCGATCGAAACGCCAGAAGGTCCGAACATCGGGTTGATTAATTCGCTGGCCACCTATGCGCGCGTCAATCAATACGGCTTTATTGAAGCGCCGTATCGCAAGGTCGAAGATGGCCGGGCCACCAGCGATGTTGTGTATCTTTCAGCGATGGAAGAGGGCCGTTACAACATGGCCCAAGCCAACGAACCGCTCGATGCGCGCGGCAAGTTCGTCAATGAGATGGTTCAGTGCCGTCACTCAGGCGACTTGGTGATCGTTCCCAGCGCCGAAGTTCATTATATGGACGTCTCGCCCAAGCAGTTGGTCTCGGTTGCCGCAGCGTTGATTCCATTCCTGGAAAACGACGACGCTAACCGCGCACTGATGGGCTCGAACATGCAACGTCAAGCCGTGCCATTGATCCGCAGCGAAGCGCCGCTGGTGGGCACGGGTGTGGAAGAGGCTGTGGCCCGCGATTCTGGTGCGACAGTTGCAGCGCGCCGCTCAGGCGTTATTCAGCAAATCGACGCAACTCGCATTGTTGTGCGCGCGACCGCTGATACCTCGACCACAACACCTGGTGTTGACATTTATCGCTTGCAGAAATTCCAACGCTCGAACCAAAACACCTGCATCAACCAACGTCCGCTCGTGAAGGTTGGTGATGTGGTTTCCAAAGGCGACATTCTCGCCGATGGCCCATCAACCGAGTTGGGTGAGTTGGCCTTGGGCCGTAACGTGCTGGTCGCGTTTATGCCTTGGAATGGATACAACTTCGAAGATTCGATCCTGATTTCTGAGCGCATTGTGCGTGACGACGTGTTTACCTCGATTCACATCGAAGAATTCGAAGTCATGGCGCGCGATACCAAGTTGGGCCAGGAAGAAATCACCCGCGACATTCCCAACGTCGGTGAAGAAGCGCTGAAGAACCTCGATGAAGCCGGTATCGTTTATGTCGGCGCCGAAGTGAAGGCAGGCGACATTCTGGTGGGTAAAGTCACCCCCAAGGGTGAATCGCCGGTTACACCAGAAGAAAAATTGCTGCGCGCGATCTTCGGTGAAAAAGCATCTGACGTGCGCGATACGTCGTTGCGTGTGCCGCCAGGCGCACAAGGTACCATCGTTGAAGTGCGTGTGTTCAATCGCCGCGGCGTTGATAAAGATGAGCGCGCGCTGGCCATTGAACGCGCCGAGATCGAAAACCTTGCCAAAGATCGTGACGATGAAAAAGCGATTCTGGAACGCAGCTTCTATGATCGCCTCAAAGAACTGTTGATGGGCCGCAAAATTGTCTCAGGCCCCAAAGGCCTCAAAGGCGGCGGTAAAGTCACCGATGAGCTGTTGGCTGAGTATACGCAAGGCCAATGGAAGCAATTCGTGATTGCCAACGATGGTGCCATGGAAGAAATCGAGGAGATGAAGAAGTCGCTCGATTATTCTGTTGGCTTGATCGACAAACGCTTCGAAGACCGCGTTGAGAAGTTGCAACGCGGCGATGAATTACCCCCCGGCGTGTTGAAGATGGTCAAAGTGTTCGTCGCGGTGAAGCGCAAGCTTCAGCCCGGCGACAAAATGGCCGGTCGTCACGGCAACAAGGGCGTGATCTCGAAAATTGTCCCCATCGAAGACATCCCCTATCTGGAAGACGGCACACCGGTTGATATCGTGCTCAATCCGTTGGGCGTGCCGTCGCGTATGAACGTCGGTCAGATTTTGGAGACGCACTTGGGCTGGGCTTGCCGCGCACTTGGTTTGCAAATCGGCCAAATGGTTGATGCGCACAATGCTGGGAAGTCAGATCGGAATTTGCGTTCGACATTAAAGAAAATCTACGGCGAAAAGGCCTACAAGGCCGAGTTCCAAGACCTTGATGATCAGACGCTGGTGGATGTCTCTGAAAATCTGCGCAGCGGTATCCCCATCGCCACCCACGTGTTTGATGGTGCGCATGAAGCGGATATTGTTGAGATGCTCGATATGGCGGGCCTTGATTCCTCAGGTCAAGTCACGTTGCACGACGGCATGACCGGTGAAGAGTTCACCCGCAAAGTCACCGTGGGCTACATCTACATGCTGAAATTGCACCACTTGGTCGACGACAAGATTCACGCACGTTCGATTGGTCCTTACTCGCTCGTGACCCAACAGCCGTTGGGCGGCAAAGCGCAGTTCGGTGGTCAGCGTTTCGGCGAGATGGAAGTCTGGGCCTTGGAAGCTTACGGCGCGGCGTACACATTGCAGGAAATGTTGACGGTGAAGTCCGACGACGTTTCTGGCCGCACCAAAGTCTACGAAGCTATCGTGCGCGGTGAAGACACGTTCGAAGCTGGCATCCCCGAATCCTTCAACGTGTTGGTGAAGGAAATGCGGTCGCTGGGCTTGGATGTGGAACTCAGCCACGCGGCGGAGCCGACGGCCTAGATTAATTGAAAAGTTGCACGGCGACCTTAGGGGTCGTCGTGTTGAAGCAAAGCGAACTCCTTTAGGAGACGAGCGATATGAACGAACTTACGAAGATTTTTGGCCAAGTTCAGACGAGCGCGGAATCGTTCAATCAGATTCGCATCTCATTGGCCAGCCCTGAGAAAATCCGGTCTTGGTCATACGGTGAAATCAAAAAGCCAGAGACCATCAACTATCGGACCTTTAAGCCGGAACGAGATGGCTTGTTCTGCGCACGCATCTTTGGACCGATCAAAGATTACGAATGCTTGTGCGGTAAGTACAAGCGGATGAAATACAAAGGCATCATCTGCGAGAAGTGCGGCGTTGAAGTGACGTTGTCCAAAGTGCGCCGTGAGCGCATGGGGCATATCGAATTAGCAGCCCCTGTTGCTCATATTTGGTTCATGAAGTCGCTGCCCAGCCGCATCGGCTTGTTGCTTGACATGACACTGAAGGATCTTGAGCGCGTTCTGTATTTCGAAAATCATATCGTGCTTGAGCCCGGCATGACGCCATTGCAGGAATTCGAACTGCTGAATGACGATCAATATGCGAAGGCCCAAGAAGAATTTGGTGATGATAGCTTCCGTGCCGGCATTGGCGCTGAAGCCATTCGCGAAGCATTGACGGCCATCAACATGGAAGAACTACGCGACACCATGCGCGTGGAACTGAAAGAGACTGGCTCTGAAGCCAAACGCAAGAAGCTCGTGAAGCGTTTGAAGCTAGTTGAAGCCTTTATGGCTTCTGGTGCGCGCCCGGAATGGATGATTCTTGAAGTCATTCCTGTCATTCCGCCAGAGCTGCGCCCCTTGGTGCCGCTGGATGGTGGTCGTTTTGCTACCTCGGATTTGAACGATCTTTACCGCCGCGTGATCAACCGCAACAACCGTTTGAAGCGCCTGATCGAGTTGCGGGCGCCCGACATCATCATCCGCAACGAAAAGCGCATGCTGCAAGAGTCAGTCGATGCGTTGTTCGACAACGGTCGCCGTGGTCGTGCGATTACCGGTGCAAACAAACGCCCATTGAAGTCACTCTCTGACATGTTGAAGGGCAAGCAAGGCCGCTTCCGCCAAAACTTGCTCGGTAAGCGGGTCGATTATTCGGGCCGTTCAGTCATCGTCGTGGGGCCCGAACTCAGGCTGCACCAATGCGGCTTGCCCAAGAAGATGGCACTCGAACTCTTTAAGCCGTTTGTTTACTCGAAGCTCGAGATTTACGGCATGTCGACCACCATCAAAGCTGCCAAGCGCATGGTGGAAAAAGAACGCCCCGAAGTGTGGGACATTCTTGAAGAAGTCATTCGCGAACATCCAGTGTTGCTGAACCGTGCCCCGACATTGCACCGCTTGGGCATCCAAGCCTTTGAGCCGGTGTTGATCGAAGGTAAGGCAATTCAGCTCCACCCGCTGGTGTGTACCGCGTTCAATGCCGACTTCGACGGCGACCAAATGGCCGTTCACGTGCCGTTATCACTGGAAGCACAGTTGGAAGCCCGCGTTTTGATGATGTCGACGAACAACATCCTCAGCCCCGCTAACGGCAAGCCGATCATTGTGCCGACGCAAGATATGATCTTGGGTCTTTACTACATGACCGTCGAACGCCCAGGCGAGAAGGGCGAGGGCATGGTGTTTGGTAACGTTGCTGAAATTGAACACGCCATGCAAGGCGGTGTCCTGTCGGTCCAAGCCAAAATCAAGTGCCGTTACAAGACAGTTGATGAAAAGGGTAATCCGAAAACTATCGTTGTGGACACAACGCCTGGCCGCATGATTATGGCTCAGGAAATGCCGCTGCACCCGATGCTGCCGTTCTCGATGATCAACCGCGCGTTGCGCAAGAAAGAGATCACCGAAGTCATCGATACGGTCTACCGCCACTGTGGTCAGAAAGAGACCGTGATCTTCTGCGATCACATTATGGCCTTAGGATTCAAATTCTCGACCCGCGCTGGTATTTCCTTCGGTAAGGACGACTTGGTCATTCCAAAGTCCAAGATCAAGACGGTCAAGGACACCGAAAATCAGGTGAAGGAATTCGAGCAACAGTATCAAGACGGCTTGATCACGCGCGGCGAGAAATACAACAAGGTGGTCGACGCGTGGTCGCATTGCACCGAAGTGGTTGCCGACGCGATGATGGCGGAAATTTCCAAGATCGAAGCTGGCAAGCCGATCAACTCGGTCTTCATGATGGCCCAATCAGGAGCGCGTGGTTCGGCTGCTCAGATGAAGCAGCTGGCTGGTATGCGCGGCTTGATGGCTAAACCCTCGGGCGAAATCATCGAGACGCCAATTCTGTCGAACTTTAAAGAAGGGTTGACCGTTCTGGAGTACTTCAACTCGACGCACGGTGCCCGTAAAGGCTTGGCCGATACCGCGCTGAAGACGGCGAACTCGGGTTACCTCACGCGGCGTCTGGTTGACGTGGCGCAAGACGCCATCATTACCGAAGACGATTGCGGCACCACCGAAGGTATTACGGCGCAGGCCTTGGTTGAAGGCGGCGAAGTAATTGTGTCGTTGGCTGAACGTGTTCTAGGCCGCGTGACCGGTGAAGACGTCGTTCATCCTGAGACGAATAAGGTCTTGTTGAAGAAGGGCCATCTGCTCGACGAAGCTGACGCTGAAATTGTTGATAAAGCTGGCGTCGTGAAGATGAAAATTCGCTCGGCCCTGACCTGCGAAACGGTTAATGGCGTGTGCTGCAAGTGCTATGGTCGCGATCTGGCGCGCGGAACAACCGTGAACGTCGGCGAAGCGGTCGGTGTTATCGCCGCTCAGTCGATCGGTGAGCCTGGCACACAGCTGACCATGCGTACCTTCCACATCGGTGGTGCAGCGCAACGTGGTGCTGAACAATCAAGCGTGGAAGCAGCCTTTGATGCTAAAGTGAAGTTGCTGAGCAAGAGCATCGTCAAGAACAGCGACAAAGTGCAAATTGTCCTGGCGCGTAACTTCGAGCTGGTGCTCGAAGATGCCAATGGTCGCGAGAAAGCCCGTCACCGTATTCCGTATGGCGCGAAGCTGCTGGTCGAAGACAAGGTCATGGTCACTAAAGGTCAGCGTTTGGCCGATTGGGATCCGTACACTTTGCCGATCACGACCGAGCAAAGCGGTACGGCCCATTATGTTGACTTGGTCGACGGCCTCTCGGTTCGCGAAACGATGGACGAATCAACCGGCATCTCGTCGAAGGTTATTACCGACGGCAAGCAACTGCGTGGTGGTGCGGACCTGAAGCCACGCATCGAAGTGCGTGGGCCCGATGGCAAAGTGCTGAAGCTCGAAAACGGTTCAGAAGCGCGCTACTACCTGAGCGTTGACTCAGTTCTGTCGGTCGAGAACGGTCAGAAAGTTCATGCTGGTGACGTGCTCTCACGTATTCCACGCGAAGGCTCAAAGACGCGTGACATCACCGGTGGTCTGCCGCGCGTGGCAGAATTGTTCGAAGCTCGTAAACCGAAAGATCACTCGGTTATTGCCGAGATCGAAGGTCGCGTGGAATTTGGCAAAGACTACAAGAACAAGCGACGCATTATTGTGCGCCCCGAAAAGGGCGAGGCCACGGAGTATCTTATTCCCAAGGGCAAACACATGGCGGTGCAAGAAGGCGATTTCGTCCGTCGTGGCGATTCATTGATGGATGGCAATCCGGTGCCGCATGACATCTTGCGGGTCATGGGCGTTGAAGCCTTAGCTGACTACCTGATTAAAGAAATTCAGGACGTCTATCGTCTGCAAGGTGTGAAGATCAACGACAAGCACATCGAAGTTATCGTGCGCCAGATGCTGCAAAAGGTAGAAATCGTCGAGCCCGGTGATTCGACCTTCCTGGTGGGCGAGTTGGCTGATCGTTTGGAATTCGACCAAGAGAACAACAAGGTCAAAGCCGAAGGTGGCAAACCCGCGCGCGGTCTGCCAGTGCTGCAAGGCATTACAAAGGCCAGCCTGCAAACCCAGTCGTTTGTGTCAGCCGCGTCGTTCCAGGAGACGACTCGTGTTCTCACCGAGGCTGCAGTCACAGGCAAGAACGACCGACTCGTTGGTTTGAAAGAGAATGTCATTGTCGGTCGCCTGATCCCGGCTGGGACAGGTGCCCTGATGAACCGCCTGAAATCGCTGGCCGCCAACCGCGATAAGGAGCTTCAGCCCGAAACTGTGGCCGAACCAGCTGCCCGGATTACTAAAGCCAGTGGCATTGAGGCCGAGGCGCAAGCTGAACAGGTCGTCGCCGGTAATTAAGGCATTTCAGCGTAATAAAATTGCTTGAAAAGGGGGCCTCTGGCCCCCTTTTCTTTCGCGGTAGGCAGGGCTTAACAAGCCACAGGACCCTGAAAAACCTCTAAAAATCAGCGTTAACCACGCTTGACGCCCCAATACCCCCTCACTATAACACCCCACATTCGAAGGCGTCCGGTGGTAGAGCCAGCTTCGCGCTCTAGACGAGGAACGCTCTCGATTAGCTAAAAAAAATTGAGCCTCCGTGGCTCGCTGTTACCGGGAATGGGCCCGGCGTTGTGGCCCGTGTGTTCCGGTTTTTTCGCGTCCGGGTGATCGGATGTGCTTTGTGCGCGCGAGCGCAAGACTAAAGAGACCGCCAAGCTTAAGGGGCGGAAGTAAAAAAGGGTTAGACATCGATGCCGACAATTAATCAGCTGGTCCGTAAAGGCCGTCAAAGTCCGGTGAACCGTAATAAGGTTCCCGCGTTGCAAAGCTCACCCCAGAAACGTGGTGTTTGTACGCGCGTCTATACGACCACGCCAAAGAAGCCAAACTCAGCGCTGCGCAAAGTTGCTCGCGTTCGTCTGACCAACCATTTCGAAGTCACCAGCTACATTCCTGGCGAAGGCCACAACCTTCAAGAACACTCAGTCGTCATGATCCGTGGCGGCCGCGTAAAAGATTTGCCAGGTGTTCGCTACCACATCATCCGCGGCACGCTCGATACACAAGGCGTCTCCGCTCGTCGCCAACGCCGTTCGAAGTACGGCGCGAAGCGTCCGAAGTAAGCGAATAGGGAGCCCGCTCAGTCATGTCACGCCGCCGCCAAGCCGATAAACGCGAAATTCTGCCGGACGCCAAGTACGGCGATCTCGTCATCGCGAAATTCATGAACACCGTGATGCAGCAAGGCAAGAAAGGCGTTGCCGAGAAAATTGTTTATGGCGCGCTGGACAAGATCAGCAAGAAGGCCGGTACCGATGCGCTGAAAACTTTCCACGACGCCATCGAGAACATTAAGCCAACCGTCGAAGTGCGTTCACGCCGCGTTGGTGGTGCAACTTATCAAGTGCCCGTTGAAGTGCGCACTGAGCGCCGTCAAGCGTTGGCGTTCCGCTGGTTGGTGCAATACGCACGTGAGCGCAATGAATCGACAATGGTTGACCGTTTGTCGGCCGAGCTTTTGGACGCCTCAGCCAACCGTGGCGGCGCTGTTAAGAAGCGTGAAGACACACACCGCATGGCCGAAGCTAACCGTGCTTTCTCGCATTACCGTTGGTAACAGCGGCAGTTTTGATTAGAGACGAAAATGAACGATAAAACTCCTCTCGAGCGTTACCGCAACATCGGCATCATGGCCCACATTGATGCCGGTAAAACCACGACCACGGAACGCGTACTTTATTATACCGGCCGCTCACACAAGATCGGCGAAGTTCACGATGGCGCAGCCACCATGGACTGGATGGAGCAAGAACAAGAGCGCGGCATCACGATTACCTCGGCTGCGACGACCTGCTTCTGGGACAACCACCGCATCAACATCATCGACACCCCCGGACACGTGGACTTCACGATTGAAGTCGAGCGTAGCTTGCGCGTGCTCGACGGTGCGGTGTGCGTATTTGACGCCGTTGCTGGCGTTGAGCCTCAGTCTGAAACCGTCTGGCGCCAAGCTGACAAGTACAATGTCTCGCGTATTTGCTTTGTTAACAAAATGGATCGTATGGGCGCCAACTTCTATCGTTGCGTCGATATGATCGTTGACCGCCTTGGTGCTAAGCCGCTGGTTGTCAATTTCCCGATCGGCGTTGAAGCTGATTTCAAGGGTGTTGTTGATCTCGTTAAAATGAAGGGCGTGGTTTGGCTGGGCGACGATTTGGGCGCTAAGTTTGACTACGTCGATATTCCCGCCGACTTAGTTGAAAAAGCGAACGACTATCGCAAGAAACTGGTCGAAACGGCTGTCGAGATGGACGACGCCGCGATGGAAGCCTACCTCGACGGCAAAGAGCCTGACGAAGAAACTCTCCATAAATGCATTCGTAAGGGCGCCATCACTAAAGCTTTCGTACCCGTCATTTGCGGCGCTGCGTTTAAGAACAAAGGCGTTCAATCTCTCCTCGATAGCGTCGTGCGCTACCTTCCTTCTCCTCTCGATATGCCGCCCGTGCCTTGCACCCTGCCGGCAAACGATGAGCCCACCACCCGCAAAGCCTCTCCGGACGAACCTTTTGCTGGCTTGGCCTTCAAGATCATGACCGATCCTTATGTCGGCAGCTTGACGTTCGTGCGCATTTACTCGGGCAAGCTCGAGAGCGGAACAGGTGTTTTGAACTCGATCAAAGACCGCAAAGAACGTATCGGCCGCATGCTCTTGATGCATGCCAATAACCGCGAAGAAATTAAGTCAGCCACCTGCGGTGACATTGTTGCACTCGTTGGCATGAAAGACACCACCACGGGCGATACGTTGTGCGATCCCGATAAGCCGGTGATCCTTGAGCGCATGATTTTCCCTGAGCCTGTCATCGAAGTGGCGGTTGAGCCAAATTCGAAGGCCGACGTTGAAAAGATGGGTATCGCCTTGTCACGCTTGGCGGCTGAAGATCCGTCATTCCGTGTTGCGACCGACCAGGAAAGCGGCCAGACGATCATTAAGGGCATGGGCGAATTGCACCTTGAAATCATCGTCGACCGTATGCGTCGCGAATTCAAAGTCGAAGCAAACGTTGGTGCGCCGCAAGTGGCCTACCGCGAAACCATCAGCCGTGCTTACGATTGCGATTACACGCATAAAAAGCAATCTGGCGGTTCGGGCCAGTATGCCCGCGTTAAAATCCGCTTCGAGCCACTGCCGCCGGGTTCGGGCTACGTGTTTGAAAACGAAGTCATTGGTGGTTCAGTTCCGCGCGAATATGTCCCGGGCGTCGTAAAGGGCTTGGCCTCATCTGTGAACAACGGCGTGATTGCCGGGTTCCCTGTGACGGATTTCAAAGCCACCTTGCACGATGGCGCATATCACGACGTTGACTCATCAGCTTTGGCATTCGAAATCGCTGCCCGCGCTGCTTTCCGTGAAGGAATGCCGCAAGCTGCTCCGAAATTGCTCGAGCCCATTATGAAGGTCGAAGTTGTCACGCCTGAAGACTACATGGGCGACATCATCGGCGACTTGAACAGCCGTCGCGGCCAAGTAGGTGGGATGGACAGTCGCGGTAACGCGCGCGTCATCACCGCCATGGTGCCGCTGGCGAACATGTTCGGCTATGTCAATACGCTGCGGTCAATGAGCCAAGGCCGGTCACAGTTCACGATGGAATTCCACCATTATGAGCAAGTGCCAAACAACGTATCCGATGAGATCAAAGCTAAAATGGCGGGCTAAGCCGTCATTGTTTTTTAACCGTCAACCTCGTCACTAGTCTGGAGAGAGCCATGGGTAAGGAAAAGTTCAACCGCGATAAGCCGCACTGCAACATCGGAACCATTGGTCACGTTGACCATGGCAAGACGTCATTGACGGCAGCTATCACGAAGGTTTTGGCCGAGACGGGCGGGGCGACATATACCGCCTACGACCAGATCGACAAAGCACCTGAAGAAAAGGCGCGCGGCATCACCATTTCAACGGCGCACGTTGAATACACAACAGCGAACCGCCACTACGCCCACGTTGATTGCCCAGGCCACGCTGACTATGTAAAAAACATGATCACCGGTGCCGCGCAGATGGACGGCGCGATCTTGGTGGTGTCAGCCGCTGACGGTCCGATGCCCCAAACCCGCGAACACATCCTGTTGGCCCGCCAGGTTGGTGTGCCTTCGATTGTCGTGTTCTTGAACAAAGTC
>JANLSL010000337.1:0-6115 GCA_031362385.1 Alphaproteobacteria bacterium
GCGATCCAGCATGAACCAGATGCTCAAACCCAGCGCGGTCGATGTTGCCTACACCTTTATCCGCCGCCACATCGTTGATGGCGTGTTGCCCTCGGGCGCATTTCTGATCGAACAAGACCTTGCGCGTGAGATTGGTGTCAGCCGTACGCCCGTACGTGATGCCTTAAGCCGCCTTGAGAGTGAAGGCTTGGTGATCTCTGAGGGTAACAAGCGGGCGATGGTGCGCGACTTCTCTGAATCCGAAGTCGAGGAATGTTTTGAGTTGCGTGCGCAGTTTGAAAGTTATGCCGCGGCGCGCGCGGCCACACGCATCACAGATGAAGGTATTGAACAGCTCAAAAATTATGCGGCAGCCATGGAAGAAATAGTTAAAGCGGGCGGTGCTGACGCTGCGCTCAAATTCTCTGATCTCAATGATTTATTTCATAACGTGATAGTGCATCATGCAGGGTCGCCACGCCTTAACCAGATATTGCATCCGCTCATGCAAGTGCAGCTCGTGCTCATGAAGCGCTATCGCCACACTATCGAAGCGCATTTACAGCGCAGTTGTTGGCATCACCGTGAACTGATTGCAGCATTTGAAGCACAAGATTCACGCTGGGCCGAAACCCAAATGAAGGCCCATTTATTGAGCGCAAAAAATCCGGGTGTTGAAAATTAAACCCTCTCCCTCCGGGAAATGTTAAAATGCCTACCCCTTCAACTTCCCAGAACCAGATGGAGGTGCGGCAAATTCGGGTTTGCGTTTTTGTTTCCAGTCGTAGGCAGGGTTTTCAGGCGGAATGTCTTGCGCATAGGCGCTCCAGGTATCCACACGCGCATTGGTTATCGGCCAATCTTTTGGCAGCGTTAAATACTCTGGTGCGTGTTTCTCAATGTACTTGAGAATTTTGGGATGCACATCACGCGTACCACCTAGGCCCTTGTGGCTGGACATGCGGCCAAACAAAATGCCGTCGGCATATTTGCTGCCGCCCATTTTCATCCACGGCCACCACGGCGATTGACGTGCAAAACCTGCCACCATGCGGCAGGTTTTAACGCTGCGGTCTTCCAACTGCTTGCGCGACACTGTGAAGGTGAAGTGCTCAGACGGTGAAATGCGCGCCCCGGTAGATGATTTTGGCCAGCCTTCGGGCGGCACCGGGTTGGCGTGGTCGTGGGTGTAATCCCAGCCCACCATCAGGTCGTCACCAAATTGATCATAGGGCATGATGAAAGGCGTTTTCCCGTCAGCATCGGGGAATACGCTGCCTTCGTTCATCAGCGTCGGCGGATCTTGCCCTGGGCCCATTTGAAAGCGCGGCATTTGCGTGCCAATGCGCCCACCCAGTAAAGGATTATAAAAGTGATACACCTCCACCGTTTCGTCGGTGAACGGGTTGTTCCAGGTTTCTAACGGCTCACCAGTTCGTAGATCAGTGAAATAGCCAGTCTCGCGCGATTTGATACGCAAAAACCCATCGGGCTCATATTGGGCTTGCAACACGCCTGTGCCCGCATAACCAAATACGGGGATCATGCGCTGATTGCCAATGCGCGCGTACATCAGCCCGTGAAAGCCGCCGATGACCGGCTCATCATAGCCCGCCCAAATTTTGCCGAAGGCATAAAGGTTGTCTTTGGGGTCTTTCAGGTCCAGCGGCTGAGCGGCGGCACTTACAGAACTTGCAGACGTGAGGGTGGCGGCACTTGCGGCCAGGCCTGCAAAACTTTTTAGCGCGCTACGGCGGTTGGTCAGCAAGTCAGTTACAAAACTGGAAAGCATGGCAACCTCCTAAATTGTTGAGTGCACTAGCTTTGCATTGGTGTTCAGCCAACCCCATCCCCCATCGCCAGCCTAACCACTGATTGAACACGAGGGGAATGGCCGCGTGCCTGGCCCGTGCTCAGGCTATAATCAGCCCATTGAGTGTCGCCACTGGCTTAAGGGGAACCGCCATGTATATGAACTTTTGGTATGCCGCAGCCGAATCTAAAGAAATCATAGACAAGCCCGTCAAAGTAAAAATGCTGGGGCAGAATTTTGTCGTATTTCGCGATAGCCAAGGTAAAGCCCATTGCCTGCACAATGTATGCACGCATCGCGGTGGGAATTTGGCAGGCGGGAAACTCAAGCGCGATACGGTAGAGTGCCCCTACCATGGCTGGCAATACAACGGAGCTGGCGAGTGCGTCAAAATTCCATCCATTGGCAAAGATGGAAAAATCCCCGCCCGCACGCGCATTGACAGCTACCCCACGCAGGAGAAATACGGCCTGGTGTTCTGCTTCCTCGGCGATCTTCCTGAACACGAGCGCCCCGCGATAATGGATATTCCAGAGTGGGGCAAAGAAGGCTGGTGGCCGAATCTGCTGACCAACGAATACAAAGCTAGTTATGAGCGCGCTGTGGAAAACACATTGGACCCCGCGCATAATGAATTTGTGCATCCCACGCATGGTTATTCGGGCGAGAAGGAAACCTATGCCGTGCCCGACTACAAGCTGGACGAAGTGCCCGATGGCTGCGGCTTTATGATGACCTTCAAGGCGCCACCCTTGAAAGATGAAACCATGGCAAAGCTGCGTAATTTTGGCGGCGATCTAGAAGCTGGTGCCGGGCACGTGGGCCCACATCAGACCTGGACACAAATCCATATGTCGCCGACGAATTGGTTTCATCAGTACACGTTTCGCACGCCTGTCACCCGCACGCAGACGAAGGGATACCTCATTAACTTGCGTAATGCGTTGCAAGGTGCCGAGCATGACGAGGCCATCAACAAGCGCCAGCGCGTGATCCAGGAGCAAGACGTGGTGGTGCTAGAAGCTATCGAGCCCAGCATTCCACCCGTGACCAACACTAAAGAAGTGCTGATGCCTGCTGACAAAGCCGTCGTGCGCTATCGCCAGTACGCCAAGGAATGGAACGCCAAAGGTTGGCGGGTCGATATTGAACACGTGGAGCGCGAAGCTGGCAAATCTGTGTTTGCCATCCCCAGCCCGGCCCGCCGCGAGACCAAGGGTTGGGTGACCGATTCGGTGCCTATAGTGCAGATTGGCCCGACCAAACAAGCCGCCGAGTAAATCAACGTCGACGCATGGCACCCCTTCGCAAAAGAGGGGTGCGTGCGTGGCATGGATTGGGTTAAATTCAGCCGATGATTGAACCCACTCCATTATCGCCTGCCGAAGGTTTTTCTCCTCCGGAGGCCAAGGTCACGCCAAAATGGCTATGCCCATTCTTTATGGCGCTGGGTTTGCTGTCGACCGCCTTAGGCATTTTAGGCGTCTTTATTCCGGGTCTTCCAACCACGATCTTTCTAATTATTGCGCTGTGGGCATTCTCGCGCAGTTCTGATCGTATGAAGCTGTGGCTCTGGAATCATCCAAAGTTTGGGCCAGGTCTGCAAGCCTGGCATTTGCATCGGGTGATTCCGATGCGCGCGAAAATTTCTGCTGTCGTAGTGATGTCGATCAGCATGGTTATTCTGATCGCCGTTCGTCATAGCTGGGCGCTGCCGATGGTTGCTGCCGCAATCATGGTGCCGGTCGCAATTTGGATTTGCACGCGGCGCAGCTTACCGCCTGTGACATCTTAAGCTTTTGGCGGCTTGGGTTTGTTCTGGCTCATGTAAACCGTGAACGAGCTGTCATTGGGTTTGCCCCAGGTTTCATCGCCCGGCGCTTTCAGGAAATCCGGGTACTTCTTTTCCATGTACGCGAGCAACGTCGGCGGTAGGTTTTCGGCCTTGCCGGTGCGATTCATAAAACTGCGATAGAGAATGTGACCATCGGCTTGGCCCATCAACATCCAGGGCAACCAGGGGCCGACGCGCGTCCACGTGCCAACATAATTGGCTGCACTGACATCATCGCGCTCCAGGTCTTCCAAGTTGCACATGCGTTGGAACATTTCGCTGGTGCGGTTGATGGGCCCAGCTGACTCGCGCGGCCAAGCGTCTGGCTTCATGGGGTTGGGGAATGCCGCGTGAATCTCAAGCAACGAAAAAGCTTTGTCATTTTGGGTAATCCACGGCGGCGCAAATGGAAATGTCACTTTATGCCCGTCGAAATCTTGCTCGATGATCGGCGATACCTTGGCGTTCACGATCATGTTTTTGATCGGTACGACGTCTACTGTTTCGTCGGTGTAAGGGTTTTTCCAAGTTTCCAGAATCTCGCCCGTCTTTAAATCGGTATACGTCGCAAATTCACGATTGAACACATGGTAAACGTTGTCGCCCATGGGCTTGATGCGCATCATGCCTACGCCCTGCACGCCAACCAATGGTTTTAGCGCCTCAACACCGCGGTTGCCGTAAATCGTGCCGCCAAACCAACCCACAGACGTTTTTGTGGGGTCGAGATCGCCGGTGATCTTGATGAAGGCTTTCAAGTTTTGCGCCGGGTCTTTGAAGTTCACCGGCACGCGTTTGGCTTTCGCGGCCTGGGCGGGCGGCCCGCCCATCGCGGCCATGCCTGCGGCAATAGTTGAAGCACCCGCCATAGCGCGCATTGCACCGCGGCGATTGGCAATGGTATCGATCAGGCTTGAAAACATCATGATTCAATCTCCCTATAAAATTTCATGGCGTGTAAATTAGGTTGACGAAAGGCTCATACGTTCGGGGTATTCTTTCATGGCGCGGATGCGGTGTTCATCGGGGATCTCGGCGACGGATTTTAATTTAGCACCCGATGCATGCCACATGATGTGGCCAGGTCGATCACCCATCTCCATCCACTTCGGCCAAGGCATGAACACGGCCGCCGTGAACGTGGCGGCCAAGCTGTCGACCTTAGGGTCCATAAACTGATCGCGGCGTACAAAGTTGGTTTTACGCTGCATACGGGGCGCTTGCATGCCAGGCGGATAAACCGTGCTGTCGTGCAGCCACACGTAGTCACCTGCTGCCGTCCACCACATATTCAAGGTCTCGTCAGGAAACTTATCCTTGAACATTTTGGGACGGATGCCGCGCACTGAGTATTCAAACCCTCGGCCCGCCTTGCCACCCTGTACGGCAGCTTCGGGCTTGTTTAGTGCGTTGGTGTAGGGGTTTTTGTAGTCGTAGAGAAATTCGTTGGTCGCAAGATCGCGGAAAAAAGTTACGGTGTTGCCGATCATCTCGTATTCGTCAGCCGCAACATGAATCATGCGGTACATTTCCATACCGGTGAAGCGATAAAGCGCCCTGGGCTGTTCTTCGCCGACGATGCCGTAAATCGTGCCGTTGTAGTACCACGGGCAGTCGACCTCTTTCAGGCTGGCGGATGTGCGCACAATCGCGCGAAGGTGCTCAGCGGGGGTGTTCAGCGGCAGCGCTGCTTCTTTCGCAGAGCTTGTGTTGGGCAATGTGGCAACCCCCAGTCCGGCGAGGGCCAGTCCGGTCATCATGTTGCGGCGGTCAACGTCAATGTCGGTTTGCATTTGTCCTCCCCCAAGGTCAGCGCGCATTGTTGCGGGCACAGCAGGCTGATGGGGAAGGACGAACATGGTGCCTGACCGCTGACTGGAGATCGGCAGCGGTGACACAAAAGAAAACAGCGGCAGCTGCGGAGGTAGGCGCTCTTCTAATCTGTCGAAAATATCATTTTATTTATACCCGGGTAATATTATAAGACTGGTGATGTATTAGCTGAGGCAAAAATGCCTACCCGTGAATCTGGGCGCGGTCCAGGTCGGCCCAAATTGGGTGTGGTCCCGCGCGAAGTTACGCTATTACCTCGCCATTGGGCCTGGCTGGCTGCGCAGCCAGGTGGCGCATCGGTGACGTTGCGCAAATTAGTTGATCAAGCGCAACAGGGCGGCCCACCGGCTGACACCGCGCAAAAGGAATAAGATGCAAGACCTGACAACAGGCTCGATCCCCAAGCAACTGATTGGTTTGGCAGCACCTATAGGCGCTGGCATGATTTTCCAGACGCTTTATTTGTTGGTGGACTTGTACTTCGTCGCACAACTGGGCGATGCGGCAATCGCTGGCGTGAGTGCCGCCGGAAATGTGCAATTCATTATTATGGCGCTGACACAAATTTTGGGCGTTGGCACGTTGGCGCTTATTTCGCATGCGGTCGGCCGCAAGGACCAGCCCGAAGCCAACTTAATTTTCAATCAAAGCATTGT
>JANLSL010000356.1:0-2002 GCA_031362385.1 Alphaproteobacteria bacterium
CCATCGCCTTGGCCGGCGAAGGCCTCCATCACGAGGTCACGTTCAGCGGGCTTCATGCGTCCGTGGATCAAGCCAACCCGGGTGCCAAACTTTGCTTTCAGCAAGGCATAGCGATCTTCGGCGGCAGCCAGGTCGATCAGTTCTGATTCTTCAATCAGCACTGATCGACCTCGCTGCCGCCGAAGATCGCTATGCCTTGCTGAAAGCACAGTTTGGCACCCGGGTTGGCTTGATCCACGGACGCATGAAGCCCGCTGAACGTGACCTCGTGATGGAGGCCTTCGCCGGCCAAGGCGATGGGCCAAAAATTTTAGTGGCAACAACAGTCATCGAAGTGGGCGTGGATGTGCCTGATGCGACGATCATGGTGATCGAGCATGCCGAACGCTTTGGCCTGTCGCAACTCCATCAATTACGTGGGCGCGTCGGCCGTGGCGGTAAAGACGGAACATGTTTGTTGCTGTATGCGCCGCCGCTGGGGCAAACCGCGAAGTCACGCCTGGCGATATTACGTCAAACCGAAGACGGCTTTCTGATTGCCGAAGAAGATTTACGATTGCGCGGAAGTGGTGAAATGCTGGGAACCCGCCAAAGTGGCTTGCCCGCGTTCAAGCTGGCAAATTTGAGTCTGCATTCTGATCTGGTGGCGGTTGCGTGCGACGATGCAAAACTCGTTATCGCGCGGGATGCAGAGCTACAAACCCCGCGTGGGCAGGCCTTGCGCGCACTTTTGTATTTGTTCGAACAAGACGAAGCGATTAAGGCGCTGCGGTCGGGCTGACCCGTTGACTCTGAACCGTATAAGGTACATTGTATCTGGAACAGACATGAAACGCGTTACGGTATTATTTTTCCGCACTCTTGGCGGCAATGAGCCTGTTCGTGAATTCCTGAGGGCGCTGTCAGGGTTAGATAGAAGCATTGTTGGGCGTGCAATCAGCGAAGTCGAGTTCGGTTGGCCAATCGGAATGCCGCTCACGCGCGCATTGGGGAGCGGCCTACATGAAGTACGGGTCAAAATTTCAGGGGGGCGGCAGTGCCGTATTTTCTTTTTCATCTCGCCACTTGAGAGAATGATTTTGCTCCATGCTGCGATCAAAAAAACCCAGAAGACACCAAAGGCAGATTTTGAAGTCGCAAAGTCACGCATGTCGACTTTCTTGCATGTGCATCAGTCAAGCCGTCATGGTTGAATAGGAACGCAGATGACAAAGGCCCGTAAGAACCCACACGAAGGGTCTAGCTTCTCGTCTTTCTTGGATGAAATGGGAATCCGCGACGAGGTCGAGAGTTACGCCATCAAGTCAGTCCTGGCTTGGCAGTTTCAGAAGGCTATGAGAGCTCGCAAAGTGACAAAGAAAGAAATGGCCGCTCATCTTCGGACGAGCCGCACCCAAGTTGATCGACTCCTTGATCCGCGAAATGATGCAGTTTCGTTGCGAACACTCGACCGAGCTGCGCGCGCCATTGGTATGCGCGTGCGTTTGAAATTGGTAGATGCTGCTTAGTTCAGGCTTTCTTCGCTACGTAATGCGGCGTCACAATCCCACCTGAGACGATCATCTTCATGCAGTCTTCGACTGACATATCCAAATGAATCATCTGCTCGCGCGGCAGGAACACCAAGTATCCCGAGGTCGGGTTGGGGGTGGTGGGCAAATAAACATTGTACAGCGTCTGCCCGGTTTTCTCGCGCACCTCTCCATAAGCCTCGCCGATCACCAGGCCCAGCGTCCACATCTCGCGGCGCGGATATTCCACTAGCACCACTTCGTTGAACGACGAGCCCGTGTTACCGAACACCGATTCGAAAATTTGCTTCACTGCCGAATAGATGCTGCTGACGATGGGCATGCGCGCCACAATGCGCTCGCCCCACCGCACCAACACTCGGCCTAAAAAGTTGGCGGTGAGAAAGCCAATCAGCGTGAGTGCGGCCATCAGCATAATCAGGCCCACGCCCGGCACGTCGACCGGCAAATACGTGTTGGGGTTGTAGGCG
>JANLSL010000388.1:0-1940 GCA_031362385.1 Alphaproteobacteria bacterium
TCAATACGGTCGCTGGTCGCTGCACGCCAGCTTCGGTTCCGATGATCGTGATCTCGCCGTCGCAGAAGGTATCACCGTCGAAGCGAGTTTGGGCCTGCCTGCCCGCGTTATTCGCGAAAAATTAGATACGCAATCAAACACGTTGGCCGAAGCGGTCGTCTGGCAGGGTGCTAAGGCTGCAACTATTGCCGATTCAGACAATATGTTTGGCGTTAAGCAGCCAAACGCAAAGCCCACCGAGAAACGAGCACCATCTCAACTTCCGCCAAAGCAACGCCCCGAAAAGAAAGCGACACCCCCTCCACGCCCGCCCGTCACTGCGGCCCCGGCCAAAGTGAAGAAAAAGAAAAAAAAGGGGCGCGGTGTTTTTATGAAAGTCATCACCTCGTTTTTCATGAGCGCTGCGATTGCGACAATCGGTGCTGCTGTGGCCGCGCTGTCGATTATTTCGTTGCAAGCCATGGATATGATCGAGGTTGCGAACCGCACACCGTTGATTTTCGGTACGTTCGTGATGCTGTTTTTTATAAGCTTGCTGTACTTGCTCAATAAACAGCTCAGACTTTTGCGTACCCTGGTTAAATCTGCAGCGCCGGCCCAGTCAGCAGCGACAGCACTGCAAAGCCCGATGATGCGCTCTGCTGCCATGCGCGTTCCTGATCAAGATATTGAGTTCGACAATGTTGAAATTGAGCGTGGCGAAGAAGACGCTGTTGAGAACCCTGACGATGCCATGCCGCCCGAGCTTGATGCCGACATGGATGCTCCGCCAGAAATCGAGGCTGTGAACGAACCAGCCCCGGCAACCCAACAAGCAGCCCAACAAGCAGCTCAACCTGCACAACAACAGGCCGCGACTTCTGCAGCAGCACCCACCCCGATGCCTGCCCCTGCGCCCCAGCAGACCGTACCTAAGCCTGAACCAAAGCAACTTCGAGACAAACAGAATCCTGAATCAACTGCGGCTGAAATTGAAGCCAGACAAATCTTTGCCAACTTTGTGAACCAGGCCATTGAAGGCGTGAGCAAGAAAGTTGGCGAGCTCAACACGTTCTCACGCTTTGGCTTGAGTTTGTTGTTGGCCGGTGCTGCCTCTACTTTAGGCCAAGCCAAACGCCTTGCGCGCGAACCTCAGTTGGCCATTCTCAAGCATGGCTTGGGGGCGGCAGGCAACACCCCCGATCGCACAGCAACTTTCTGTGCGGAACTTCCGGGCTATGGCAAGAACCCCCGCTACACGGGCATGATCCAGAGCGGTTCTAAATCCATGGCCGCGCACCTCGCTGGTGACCGTGATGCAATGGATGGCCTGGGTGCTATTTTGGCCGAGTGGTCAAAGCCAGAAAAGCGCCCCTCGGTGCCATCTGTGTTCACTTTCCTGTTTACCGATATTGCAGGCTCAACTGCAATGACGCAGCAGTTGGGTAATGCGGGCGCTCAGAAAGTCGTGCGCGCTCATAATACTGCGGTGCGCAACGCAATCACCAGGGTGAAGGGTCGCGAAGTCAAACACACCGGCGACGGCATTATGGCGGTATTTAGTAGCGCATCTGCTGCTGCTTCAGCATCCATTCAAATGCAGCTTGATATTTCATCCCACAACGCGGCCAACCCAGCATTGCCTTTGGTTGTGCGCATCGGGATCAATTCGGGTGAAGCGGTCGAAGAGGATAACGACTTCTTCGGCGCCGCCGTGCAAATGACCGCACGCATTTGTTCCAAAGCGCGCGATGGTCATATTTGGGCATCGCAATCAGTTGTTGATGGATGCAAAGGCCAACGCATTGGGTTTATCCCACGCGGCAAGTTTGAGATGAAAGGCATTCAAGGCGCCAGACCGCTGTACGAAGTGGGCTGGACCGAAGCCCACAAGAACGAGCTGGCTGATCTTTAGAGCGTTTTAGGGCGAAGTGGACTTCGGTTCGCCCGATAAAAACGCG